>CAIWIS010000118.1 GCA_903912795.1 uncultured Bacteroidales bacterium | reverse complement strand
ATCGTTGAATTTAATTGATACAAAAGAACCACTAATTGTAATGCACAATTAGTGGTTCTTTTTTGTTCTTATAAAAATCATAGCTACAGCAGTAGTAATGATACCCATCATTAAAGCTCCAATAAGACCTTGTTTTACATAATTTGCGAAATTGAAGTTTGCTTGAGCTTCTTCAATTGTTTTGTAATAGCCTATTTCAACCGAACGTTTAATTACATTAGGAAAATATTCAGGTGAAATTACGTACGTTGTAACCCACTGTGTAAGTGGACTTAATACAGCAATAATTACAGATAGAATTATACCCGTAATTAAACCTTGCTTGTACGACATTTTTCCTTCATAAAAGTTTTTCTTTTTATCGATAAGTGCAAGCACCATAATCCATATTGCCGGAATGGCGTACAAATTGGTTAAATACTGATGATAATCGATGTGTTTGTCATGTAAGCCACTTAGTTTCTCAAGCAGCATCCAAAGCAACCCGGCAATCGAAAAAATTATTGCCCATTTAGTTTCAATTTTTATGTTTCTCATATTGAATTATATTTATGTTATATTTATAACCAAATGAAACCATAAAAAGTTTAATGTCATGCAAATACGAGCTTTTTATTCCATTTTCGCTTGTATTTTAGAATTTTAAACATATTGATTCTCACCTGAAAAGCATTTATAATAAAAAAAATACTATATTTGCACCTCGTTTGAAAAAATTAAAATAATTAATGTTTTATCTTTAAATAAATTTTCCATGCAAAACAAAGGATTAGTCAGGATTTTTGCTGTAGCACTCACCTTAGTGTGTTTGTTTTACCTGTCCTTTACTGTTGTAACAAGTACCTATAACAAAAAAGCGAAAGAATATGCAGCAGGGGATAAAGTAAAAGAGTATCAGTATTTGGACTCAGTTGCAAATGAAAAAGTATGGCTTGGTGCCTACACGCTCAAAGAATGTCGTGAGAAAGAGATTAATCTTGGTCTTGACTTAAAAGGCGGTATGAACGTAACCCTCGAAGTATCGGTAGCCGATATTATTCGTTCACTATCGGGTTACAACACCTCACCTAATTTCGTAAAAGCCTTACAAATGGCTAGCGAACTTCAAAAAACTAACAGTCAGGTTCAATACCTCGATTTGTTTGTACAAGCTTACAAAGAGTTGGATCCTAATGCCAAACTTTCAACAGTTTTTAGTACTTTCGAACTAAAAGAAAAAATATCATTAAACACACCTAATGATGAAGTTATTAAAGTACTCGAAACGGAAATCGAAAGTGCAATCAGCAATTCATTCAACGTATTGCGTACTCGTATCGACCGTTTTGGTGTAGTTCAACCAAACATTCAACGCGACAATAATAATACAGGACGTATTCTTATTGAACTTCCGGGTATTAAAGAACCCGAACGTGTTCGTAAATTGTTACAAGGTTCGGCCAATTTGGAATTTTGGGAAACTTATGATTTGAATGAAGTGTATCAAAACTTAGCTGACGCTAACGGCTTGTTATCAAAAATGGGATCGGCACCAGCAGTAGCTGTTGACACGACCAAAGCAGCACCAGTTGCAGCTGCAACGCCTGCTCCTAAAGCAAAACCAGCTACAATAGCTGATAGCTTAAAAGCAAAACTTGCCAAAACTCCCGAAGCTAAAGGTGACTCAAGCAAAATGCGTGAAGAGTGGATGAAAGAAAACCCATTGTTCTCACGTTTGCAAATCAATGCACAAGGCGGACAAGTAGGTCGTGGTCCGGTAGTAGGTATGGCACACAGCAAGGATACCGCTCAAATCAATGCTTATTTTGCAATGAAACAAGTGAAGGATGTACTTCCCCGCGATTTGCAAATGCGTTGGACTGTGAAACCTATAGAAGGCAGCGAAGAAGTTTATCAACTTATAGCTTTGAAAGTTTCGAGCCGCGACGGACGTGCACCACTCGAAGGTGATGTAATTACCGATGCTCGTGCTGACTTTAGCCAAACTTCGGCTTATGCCAATGTAAGTATGAGTATGGATCAGGAAGGTTCAAAAACTTGGGCACGCTTGACCAAAGATAATATTGGCAAATCAATAGCCATTTCGCTCGACGGTTATATTTATTCGTTCCCAACAGTAAACACCGAAATTAGTGGAGGTAACTCTCAAATTACAGGAAACTTTTCAGTTGAAGAAGCAAAAGACTTAGCAAACACACTGAATTCAGGAAAAATGCCTGCACCAGCTCGTATTGTTCAAGAAGATATTGTAGGCCCATCGCTCGGACAAGAAGCTATCAATAATGGATTAATTTCATTCATTGTTGCGTTTATTCTTGTGCTTATTTACATGATAGTTTATTATGGTAAAGTGCCTGGACTTATTGCCGATATAGCATTATTTGCCAACGTATTTTTCCTTATTGGAATTTTGGCTTCATTCTCGTCGGTACTAACATTGCCTGGAATAGCAGGTATAGTACTCACAATGGGGATGGCTGTGGATGCCAACGTGCTTATATATGAACGTATTAGGGAAGAACTGCGAAGCGGCAAAAACATGCAATTATCTATAAAAGAAGGTTTTAAGCATGCGTTAAATGCCATTATTGACTCTAACGTAACGACCTTACTTACGGGTGTTATTCTGATTATTTTTGGTAAAGGGCCAATTAAAGGTTTTGGTGTTACTTTAAGTATCGGTATTATTACCACCTTTATTACTGCCGTATTCCTAACACGTTACATGGTTCAAGCTTATGTTTCGAGAGATAAAGTAAAAGATATTCCATTCCAAACTAACCTTTCGAAAAACTTCTTGCAAAATACTAAAATCGACTTTATGAAAATTCGTAAATCGATGTATATTTTATCAGTAGTACTTTTCGTAATAAGCTTTATTTCATTTGGAACTAAAGGTTTTAACCTTGGTATCGATTTTACGGGTGGACGCAACTTTATTGTTCAATTTGATAAGACAGTGAAAACAGAAGAGGTAAAAGAATTGCTCAAACCTGTTTTTGATGGCGAAACTCCTCAGGTTATAACCATTGGTAACGATAATCAAGTACGTATTTCAACAAAATATAAGATTGAACAAGACAATCCAGAGATTGATAATGAGATTGAGTCAAAGCTTTACACAGGTTTGAAATCATTATTGAAAAGCGATAGTTCGAAAGCATCATTTGTTAGAGATAATATAAAAAGCTCTTCGAAAGTAGGTCCTGCTGTAGCCGATGACATTAAAACAGCAGCAATTTGGGCTGTGTTGTTTGCTATATTAGGAATTGCACTATATATTTTGATTCGCTTCCGCGAATGGGGTTATGCAGCCGGAGCTGTTATTTCGCTTGCTCACGATGCTGTATTAACGCTGGGAGCATTCTCCTTACTTTGGGGTATATTGCCATTTTCGATGGAAATTGACCAAGCATTTATTGCCGCCATATTAACTGTTTTGGGGTACTCTATCAACGACACGGTAATTAACTACGACCGTATACGTGAGAATGTAAATCTATATCCAAAACGTGATCGTATTCAAATTATCAATGACTCGGTAAACCAAATGTTGGGTCGTACATTTAGTACAACTTTTACTGTAATTATTACATTAATAGCTATGTTTGTATTAGGTGGTGATTCTATTCGTGGATTTATATTTGCTATGTTATTCGGTATATTTGTAGGGGTATATTCTTCGGTATTTATTGCTTCGCCAATTACTTACGAGGTAAATAAATTGGTGAATAAACGCAAATTTAAAGCTGCCGAATCAAAGAAATAAGATTTTTTTTTCGATCGTTTTTATAAAAGCTAAAAGCCTTGCCGTGAATTGCGGTGGGGCTTTTATTTTAAAACCGGGAAATATACCGAATTAATATCGGAATAAATAAAAAAACTTTTCGAAAAAGTAGGTTCATTTGAAATTTCTTTTTAAATTTGCAACCTGAAATAAATCAGCGCTTCATGTAGCGCAACCAAAAACAGAATAAATAAAAAATAAAAATAAACGCATGAAAGCAATTGTCAAAATTTTACTTGCAGTATCCATTGTACTTTTAACTTATTTCTGCATTATGAGTATTGTTACTCCTATACAGTTCGATGAGGAAAAAGCACGTCGTGAAGTTGTAATTATTGAAAAATTAGTTGATATCCGTAAAGCACAAGTTGAATACCGTGATCAGAAAGGTGTTTATACCGATAAATTTGAGGATTTGATTAAGTTTCTTAAAAATGCTAAGAAAAAAACAGTTTTGAAAGAAGGTTCATTGTCGGATAAACAATTGGAAGCAGGACTTACCGAAATAAAAGCGGTTAAAATTGTAAATAGTGGTAATATGCAAGAAATTATTGCTAACGGACTTCAAAATTTCCGTAGAGATACCGCTTATGTAAGCATGCTCCAAGCTATTTTCCCTGAAAAATATACTGCCGAAACTATTGATCAAATAGCTGTGGTTCCATTTACCGAAAATCAAAAATTCGAATTAAAAGTAAACAACGATTATACGAACAATAATGGTATTAAAATTCCATTGTTCGAAGCCTCGGTTCTTTACAGCGTTTATTTGAAAGACCTTAATCATCAGGAAGTTCTAAATAAAATTGATGTTCAAAATAAACTTGCTAAATTTCCTGGCTTAATGGTTGGTTCAACTACCGAACCTAACAATAATGCAGGTAACTGGGAATAATATTTCTAACGCTTATAAGATGTCCATCCGAATTTTTTCGGATGGATTTTCTTTATATATTACCGACGATACCAATTCTTTATTATCGACAAAACACGGAAAAATTAATTTTGCCCAACTGTCAGTTAACGAGCTGAAGGAAGCCTTACGCTCCGAACTTGAAGTTGAAACTGTTTGTGGAATTATTGAAATAAGTATCGAAACAGATTGTTTTACGCTTATACCTGATAGTTTGTTCAGTGCCGAAGATTATGCAGCACTGCTACAATTTCAACATCCCACATTCAGCTTGAGCTCCGATAAGCTTCTTACAGACGAATTATTGATTCATAAGGCAATTCTATTGTATTCCTGCTCAAACAGGCTGTACGAAGCAGTAATGAGTGTTTACAACGAAGCTAGTGTACGCCACCATTTAGTTCCATATTTTAAAGTGGATTATAAGGATGAATATCAGCTCCAAGTTGTAAACCGACAGGGGAAATTGGATATTGTAGCTTTTAAAAACAATAGCGTACAACTTGCAAATACGTACGAATATAGTACCGACGAGGATTTTCTTTATCACCTTACGCACGTAAGGGAACAGCTGCAGTTTGCTGATGCATCTTGCTCTGTAATACTATCCGGCGAAGCAATTACAATGTCATTGGAATTATTGCTTTCGAAACACATAAGGAAGATTCAATTTCAATTATAGCGCAAATGACGCAAATAGCCGCAAATTTGCTCTAATCGCAAATAATTATATTTCAATAAATTATCAAACTGTAAAACAACCAAAATCTACGTCATTTGTTATCAAATATCTTTTTTCAGACAGTTTCAACTTAAAACCCCCAACAAAAGTGCGCATAATAAGTGGATTATATAAAGGACGAAGAATTCCTACACCTTCGAATATTAAGGCTCGCCCTACAACCGATTTTGCTAAAGAGGGTTTATTTAACTTGCTAAACAATCGGATTGATTTTGAGGATATTGACATGCTTGATTTGTTTGCGGGTACAGGCAGTATTGGCATCGAATTTGTTTCTCGTGGCTGTGCGAGTGTCACTTCCATCGAAACGTATGATGTGCATTGTGCATTTATAAAAAAAGTATGTGCTGAGCTTAAAATAAGCAACTTACACTTGCTAAAAATGGATGTGTTTAAATTTATTGGCTCTACCAATATGCAGTATGATATGATTTTTGCCGATCCACCTTATGACCTTAAGATGCTCGAGAATATACCTGATTTAATTTTCAAAAATGAACTTTTGAAATCGGATGGTTTGTTTGTGATGGAACACTCTTCTAACAATGTATTCAGCGCACATCCCAATTATTTGGACCACAGAGCGTATGGGAATGTAAATTTCAGTTTTTTTGGTTACAAACCGGAGTAATTTTTACACTTCAAGAAATTCAATTTCGATACCAGCACGTTCGAGCAATTCCACGCCATCCATAATGCGGTATTTTTCGCCATAAATAACGCGTTTTATGCCCGCTTGAATAATGAGTTTTGCACATTCAATACATGGCGAAGCCGTTACATAAAGCGTAGCACCATCGCTGCTATTGTGTGAGCGAGCCACTTTGGTAATGGCATTGGCTTCGGCATGCAATACATAAGCTTTTGATGTGTTATTTTCGTCTTCGCATTTGTTTTCAAATCCCGATGGAGTACCATTGTAACCATCCGAAATAATCATTTTATTTTTGACCAATAAAGCCCCTACTTTACGTCTTTCGCAATACGAGTTTTCAGCCCATATCCGAGCCATTCGCATATACCTGTAGTCTAAGTTTTGTTGTTTGTTGTTCATCTTTTTTTATTGCACTACGTGCGTTTTATGGTGCTTCGCACGTTATTCGAGCTACGCTGTTATTTGGTGCTTCGCACGTTATTGGGCTTCGCCGTTATTAGCTTCGCGTTATTTTCTTATTTTCTTAATTATCACATTATCACATCACCACATTATCACATTATCACATCACCACATCAAATTAATGAAATGGATTCAGGAATGATCGTGGAACGGGAGTTTCGAACTTCACTTCCTCCAAAGTCATAGGGTGTATAAATGCTAAAATGCGAGCGTGAAGTCCCATTCGGCCAATAGGGCTTGTGGTGGAACCATATTTTTTATCGCCCACAATAGGGTGACCCAAACCTTGCATGTGAACTCTGATCTGGTTTTTGCGGCCTGTATCCAATTCGACTTCGAGCAACGATAGTTTATCGTTCGATTTTACAACCCGATAATGTGTGATGGCTTGTTGTCCACCATTGTCGGTCTGACTAGAGTGTATTTTAAGCGACTTTTCATTTTCGGAAAGCCAGGTTATAATGGTGTCTTTTTCTTTTTCTACTTTTCCTTCGACCAAGGTTACATACACTCTACGCGTCACTACTTCGTGCCAATGTTCTTGCATGGCCAATTGTATTTCGCGTGTTTTGGCAAACACTATTATACCCGATGTTTCGCGGTCGATGCGGTGAACAACAAAAATACGATTTTGAGGCGAACAGTTTTTTACATAAAATTTTAGAATGGAAAATGCAGTAGTTTCATCGCCTTTTCCGGTACTCACGGTAAGTAATCCTTCTTTCTTTTCGACAACAATTAAATATTGATCTTCGAAAATGATTTTTAGTTTCGGATGATTCAATTCCACATTTCCACGTGTACTGTTAATTACTACAGTGTCGCCAGCAATTAATTCTTTATTGTATTGCGTTGTAATTTCGTCGTTTACCATAACCTGACGGTGTGCCAAGAGTGCTTTTGCAGCATTACGGCTCATTCCACCCATTTTAGCAAGTAGAAAATTCATCAATTCACAGGTTTCGGTAGCTTTAAGGCGTGTTGAATTTCTCTGTGGAATCTTTTTTTGGGTTGGTCTCATGGTTGTTTTATTGTTTTATAGCCGATTTTTGTGAAACAATACTGCTATATTTTCGATTGTTCTTAAAATAATATTCAAAGATAATACTTTTAGCTAACATTTCGTCGCAATAAGTGCGGGTTGCATAGAGTATGTTTTCATTTCGTTTTTCAATAAAGTCAGCTTGCATCATTTTAAAATCCTTACGTGCTTTAAAAACACTGGCTGCATTTTTGGGTTTGCCGGTTATAAATAATTGAACTGCTGCAATATAATCTAATAAGCGTCGCCATTTCAGTACATTTACAAGAGCCGATTGTGGTAGGTTTTTATATAACATCAGCAAGTTGTTTCTGAAATTTAGATAAGTTTTAAACGGACTCTCAACATTCAATGTGCCACCACCTACATGATAAACACTGCTTTGTGGAATGCAAACAATACGATATCCACGCGCATTAAGCCGCCAACATAAGTCAATCTCCTCCATGTGTGCAAAAAAAGCATCGTCAAAACCACCTACTTTTTTGAAAATTTCGGACCGAATCATCAAGCAGGCTCCTGTAGCCCAAAATACATCGCATATCGTATCATACTGCCCTTTGTCGGCTTCCACAACTCCAAAAACTCTACCTCTACAAAAAGGGAAACCCAAGTAATCGATAAATCCACCACTTGCACCTGCGTGTTCAAAGTGTGTTTTGTTATGGTAGGCTTTTATCTTTGGCTGACAGGCTGCCACATCCAAATTGCTGTCCATAAACTCTATGAGTGGCTGTAACCAATTGGGTGTTACTTCAATATCGGAATTAAGCAATACATAATATTTCGCTTCTATTTCGGCCAATGCTTTGTTGTAGCCTCCTGCAAATCCATAATTTTTATCAAAAACTAGGGTGCGAATATTGGGGAATGCTGCATTTAAATAGGTCAATGAGCCATCGGTCGAAGCATTATCGGCAATAACTATTTCGACATTGGGCTGCAAAGTGTTTTGCACCAAAACAGGTAAAAACTGTTTTAGGAAAGCTTCACCATTCCAATTTAATATTACAACTGCAGTATGTGTCATTTGATTTAAAGAATCAAGAATCAAGAGCCAAGAATCAAGATTCAAGAGCTGTGTTAATGGCAAAAAAAATCGGTCGACAAATCATCAACCGACATTTTTTTTAAAAATTATTTGTTTAAGTACTATTCTTCTTCTCTATAAATACCAAGCGATTTGCCATATTGGTATTCGCCTTCGAGAATTAATTCAATTTCTTCTTCGCCAATATCCATTTTGTCTTTCTTGGCGCATTTCTGAATAAATTTAAACATTTCTTCTTCGTCGATGCTTGCTTCTTCGGTCGAATCTTCGTCGATTAAGCCATTTTCATCATAGAATTCATAAACCACATCCAACACATATTCAATTTTTGTGTCGTCAATTTTACTTTTGAATTCCTCAGGCAAAAAATTGATGATAAATTTCACGGCATCGTCTTCATCGTATACCAGTAAATCGTCTTCTTGTGTTTTCATTTTTATGGGTTTTTATTGTGTTGCAATAGAATTTCAGTTCAAAGATAAGGTTTTTTTTTTATTCAAAGCCCGATAGGTCAATGTTTTTGATTTTTTTTGCAATTGCAATTAATCCAACTAGTTGGGCATTTCAATTCCAGCTCGTAAAAAAGCTTGTCATTTATTTTCACTAATCGTAGCGTTGTTTTTTCGCCTTTCACAAGCGCCCACGTCAGTTGCGAACTTGGTGTATTTCTTATTGGAAATCGAACAATAACTGGATTTTTAAAACATTCGTTTTTAACACAGCCGTCCAGCAAATTCACATACAACGAGCCATAATTCATCAAGTCTTTCCCATCTTTGCTCATTACAATAATTCCTTTTTTAAAATCGCTGTGTGTGTTATTTTCAATTATTTCCAAGCAATTTTGAATATCCTGAAATTCGCAACCATTGAATACCAGTTCTTTACCATATCGGGTGCGGATAGTTGTGTCTTTTTTTATGCACGAATCTGATTTCTGAATCAGGTTGTTGCTGTACTGAATTATGATTTGCGCTCTACGGTTTTTGCGTTTTGCCTCTTCGCTATCGTTTTTGGTTACAGGTTTATCTTCGCCGTAATAACCAATTGACAAAATGTTCTCGTTAAACCCCAGGTTTTTAAGATAGCTTTTAACCTCATTGGCTCGTAAATTGGATAATTTTATGTTGAACAAACTATCCGCAGAATTGTCGGTGTGACCAACAATTTCGATTTTAAATATATTCAGTTTTGATAATGAGTCAATTTCGCGCGTAATGTAATTTTGATCGGTCTTACTTAACTTATACTTATTGGTATCGAAATACACATTCAAATGGCGCTCGGTGCTTGCCAAATGCTGAATGTGTAAAAATACAAGTACTAGAAGTATAATAAAAGTTCTTTTTTGGTGCATTTCAATGGTGTTTTTAACTCAATAAACATGGAGTTTTTCTGTGAAATTAAAATCTATCAAATTTGAATTATTTACCTGAAAATTAGTATACTATGAAATTTTGATGTCAAAAATAGTACAATTCGAATAAATATGCTATTTTTGAGGTTGAAAATTAAAAAATAATTGCTGATTTTCTCATTTTAATAAATTCTAAAACAATATTATGTCCGAAAAGTTGATTATTGAATCCCATAAAAATAAAATTGAACAATACGAATTGCTTCTTCCTCAGATTGTGGCACTTACAGCTGGCGAAACGGATTTAATTGCAAACTTGTCGAATATATCAGCGGCATTACATCAAACTTTTGGTTGGTTCTGGGTAGGTTTTTATTTAGTAAAAAACGATAATTTAGTTTTAGGCCCTTTTCAGGGAACCATAGCTTGTACGCGTATCCCATTTGGCAAAGGAGTTTGTGGTGCGGCTTGGGAACTGAAACAAAGTATTTTGGTTCCTGAAGTGGATAAATTTCCGGGACACATTGCTTGTAGTAGTCTTACAGTGTCCGAAATTGTGATTCCTGTATTCAATGTACAATCCGAAGTGGTTGCTACTTTAGATATTGATAGCGATAAATTTGGTGTATTGGATGAAATAGATGTGATACACCTCGAAAGACTGGCAAAACACATTGGTCAGGTAATTATGAAATGATAGAAAACACTTAATAAAACTTATTTTCGGCATATTTATTCCGTTTACATTCAGTATTTAAGGTTTGAAATTAAAAAAGCGAAAAAGCAGTAAAAAAACAAAATTGAACTTGCACGGAACGTAAAAAAGCAGTACTTTTGCACAAATTTGGACAATAAATATTTATGCAGAAGTACAAGCCCTATCATTTAGTTTTGGAGGATGGTACCGTTTTCGAAGGGAAATCCTTTGGTTTTGAAAAAGCGGTTGCCGGAGAAGTAGTTTTTAACACGGCAATGGTCGGGTATCCCGAGAGTCTCACTGACCCATCGTACGCCGGGCAGTTATTAGCCGTTACTTTTCCTTTAGTTGGTAATTACGGTGTTCCGAACGACATCATTCAAAACGGACTTTCTACTTTTTACGAATCGGAAAAAATTCAAGCATCAGCATTGATTATTTCCGATTTTTCTTTTGAATACAGTCACTGGAACGCAGGTAAAAGCCTTAGTGATTGGTTGAAAGAAAACGAAGTGCCCGGAATTTTTGGTATCGACACGCGCGAACTTACCAAGTTAGTGCGTGAAAAAGGAACCATGAAAGGAAAACTTGTTTTTCCGGATGGCGACGATATTGAATTTATCAACCCTGATGACGAAAATCAGGTGGCCAAAGTAAGTTGCAAAGAAGTAATAACTTACGGAACTGGTAAAAAGCGCATTTTGTTAGTGGATTGTGGTGTAAAACACAATATAATCCGCTGCTTACTAAAACGCGACACAACCGTTATCCGAGTGCCTTGGGATTACGACTACAACCACATAGAATTCGACGGACTGTTTATCTCCAATGGTCCTGGTGACCCTGAATATGCACAAGACACCGTGCGTCATATACAGGAAACCATGAAAACCGGAAAACCAATTTTCGGTATTTGTATGGGAAATCAGTTGCTTTCGGTTGCCGGAGGTGCAAAAACCTACAAACTTAAATACGGTCACCGCAGTCATAACCAACCTGTACAATTGGTTGGTACACAACGAGCCTTTATCACTTCGCAAAACCATGGTTTTGCGGTTGACAATTCAACATTGAGTGCCGATTGGGAGTCGTTGTTCGTGAATATGAACGACGGAACCAACGAAGGTATTCGCCACAAAACTATGCCTTGGTTCTCGGCTCAGTTTCACCCCGAAGCTGCTTCAGGGCCTACAGATACTGAATTTTTATTTGATGTATTCTTAGACCTCCTCCCGACCTCCTCCAAAGGAGAAGGGGAAAGCGCATTTGAATTTGATGTGGTGTCAATGATTGAAAAAGCAATTGACAGTCGTTTGGTGACCAAACAAGAATACAAAGGTGCGGAAAAAGGTGAAATCAAAAAAGTGCTGGTGCTTGGTTCGGGTGCGTTGAAGATTGGTGAAGCT
The DNA here is from genome assembly GCA_903912795.1 of uncultured Bacteroidales bacterium. Lineage (GTDB taxonomy): Bacteria > Bacteroidota > Bacteroidia > Bacteroidales > Paludibacteraceae > Paludibacter. Next base: position 12,554 of record CAIWIS010000118.1, on the reverse strand, counting down.
GGCGAGTTTGATTACTCCGGTTCACAAGCGTTGAAAGCCTTGAAAGAAGAAGGAATTGAAACTGTATTAATCAATCCAAACATCGCTACCGTACAAACTTCGGAAGGTATTGCTGATAAAGTATACTTTTTGCCTGTAACGCCCGATTTTGTTGAACGTGTGATTGAAAAAGAACGCCCGGATGGTGTTTTCCTTTCGTTTGGCGGACAAACTGCGTTGAACTGTGGTGTGGCACTTTACAGAGATAAAATTTTTGAAAAATACAATGTACGTGTTCTTGGCACACCCGTACAGTCGATTATTGATACCGAAGACCGCGAAATTTTCAATAGCAAATTAGCAGAAATTGATGTAAAATATATCAAAAGTGAAGCTGTAAACGATCTTGAAAATGCTGTACGCGCTGCCAATGAGCTGGGTTATCCGGTTATTGTACGCGCTGCTTATGCATTGGGTGGATTGGGTTCAGGCTTCTGCGATAACGACGAAGAACTGAAAACGTTGGTCGACAGAGCTTTTGCATATTCAAATCAGGTGTTGGTCGAAAAATCGCTCAAAGGCTGGAAAGAAATTGAATATGAAGTAGTTCGCGACCGTTACGATAACTGTATCACAGTTTGTAATATGGAAAACTTCGATCCGCTCGGCATACATACCGGCGAAAGTATCGTAGTTGCACCTTCGCAAACATTGACTAACAGCGAATATCACAAACTACGTGAACTGGCTATCCGCATTATTCGCCATATTGGTATTGTGGGTGAGTGTAATGTTCAATATGCTTTCGATACCGTTTCGGAAGATTACCGCGTGATTGAAGTGAATGCTCGTTTGAGTCGCTCTTCGGCTCTGGCTTCTAAAGCAACCGGTTATCCGTTGGCTTTTGTAGCTGCTAAGCTTGGTTTGGGCTATGGATTACCAGAATTGAAAAACTCGGTAACAAAAGATACTTCGGCTTTCTTCGAACCCGCACTCGATTATATTGTATGTAAAATTCCTCGCTGGGATTTAGGTAAATTCCAGGGCGTAAGTCGTCAGTTGGGTTCAAGTATGAAATCGGTAGGCGAAATCATGTCTATCGGTCGTAATTTTGAAGAAGCATTCCAGAAAGGTTTGCGTATGATTGGATTGGGAATGCACGGATTTGTAGCCAACAAGGCCATGTATGCCGACGATTTGGACACAGCACTTTCGAAACCTACTGACAAACGTGTATTTTATGTGGCTCAGGCATTGCACAGTGGTTATTCGGTTGATAAATTGCACGATTTGACTAAAATCGACCGTTGGTTCTTGCACAAATTGCAACGCATTGTTACGCTCGAACATAAATTAGAAGAATTTAATTCGTTGCAAACATTGCCAACCGAATTGCTATTCGAAGCAAAATTGACAGGCTTTTCTGATTTCCAAATCACTCGTTTGGTAACAAAATGCAGCAATGACGAAATTGACGAAAAAATTAAACTAACACGAAATTATCGTAAGAGCCTCGGCATTAAACCCGTAGTAAAACAAATTGATACACTGGCTGCTGAATATCCGGCACAAACGAATTATTTGTACCTGACTTACGGCGGAACAGCCAGCGATATGAAATACCTTGGCGACCACCGCTCTGTAGTGGTTCTTGGCTCAGGTGCTTACCGTATCGGTTCGTCGGTTGAGTTCGACTGGTGTGGTGTAAATGCGCTGATGACTATTCGCAAAGAAGGTTTCCGCTCGGTAATGATTAATTACAATCCCGAAACAGTTTCGACCGACTACGATATGTGCGACCGTCTGTACTTCGACGAGTTGAGCTTTGAGCGTGTGATGGATATTATGGAAATGGAAAATCCGATGGGAACAATTGTTTCAACCGGAGGACAAATACCTAATAACTTAGCACTGAAACTTGCTGCCGAAAATGTAACGATACTGGGCACGCAAGCTGTTGACATTGACCGTGCAGAAGACCGTCACAAGTTCTCTTCCATGCTCGATGCATTGAAAATTGACCAGCCACGATGGAAAGAATTGACAACTTTTGATGATGTTCATGAGTTTGTTAAAGAAGTTGGATTTCCGGTTTTGGTTCGTCCTTCGTATGTGCTTTCGGGTGCAGCAATGAATGTTTGCCACGATGCTTCGCAATTGGAGAACTTCCTGAAATTAGCGACCGAAGTTTCTAAAAAACATCCGGTGGTTATTTCAGAATTTTTGGAGCGTTGCAAAGAAATTGAAATTGACGCTGTTGCCAAAGATGGTGAAGTGTTGGTTTATGCCATTTCGGAACACGTTGAATTTGCGGGAGTTCACTCAGGTGATGCAACTACGCAATTTCCTCCACAGAAAATTTATGTGGAAACCATTCGCCGAATCAAGAAAATTGCTAGTGAGATTGCTAAATCGTTGAATATCTCTGGTCCATTTAACATTCAGTTCCTTGCTAAAGACAACTATATCAAAGTAATCGAATGTAACTTGCGCTCTTCGCGTTCGTTCCCATTTGTATCGAAAGTATTGAAGCTGAATTTTATCGAATTGGCTACTAAAGTAATGTTGGGCTTGCCGGTTGAGAAACCTGAGAAATCAGCTTTCGACCTCGATTATGTAGGTATCAAAGCGTCGCAATTCTCGTTCCACCGCTTACAACAAGCCGACCCTGTATTGGGTGTGGATATGGCTTCGACCGGTGAAGTTGGCTGTATAGGCGACGATTTCTCCGAAGCAATTCTAAAATCGCTACTATCGGTTGGTTTCCGCATACCAAAGAAACGAATTCTTATTTCGTCGGGCGAACCAAAATCGAAAGTAGAACTATCGGACGCATGTGCTTTGTTGCAGAAAAAAGGTTATGAATTGTACGCTACACGTGGTACACAACGTTTCCTTGCCGAAAATGGAGTAACCGCAACGGCTGTTCAATGGCCTGACGAGGAAGGCGAATTCAATGTAAAAGAAATGTTAGCCAACAAGCAATTTGATTTGGTGGTGAACATCCCTAAAAACACAACTGAACGTGAGTTGAAAAACGACTACACCATTCGTCGTGGTGCTATCGACTTCAACATTCCATTGCTAACGAATGCCCGCTTGGCTTCGGCCTTTATCACCGCATTTTGTAGCATGACAGTGGAAGATATAAAGATTAAAAGTTGGGATGAATATTGATTTAGATCAAAGAGTAAAGAACAAAGAATAAAGATAAAACAGCCGGTTGCAGGAATGCGATTGGCTGTTTTGGTTTTCGATTAGATGTAATAGACCTAAAATACGGTCTATGGGGTTATTTTAATTCATCCAGAAAGGCACGTAAATTTGCTGTCGAAACTTTCGGTGGCATACCTCCAGCACATGAAAACAGAATCTGGTCATAATCTTTTGCTTCCAGTTTTAAAGCTTTTGTTGCTGCTCTAACTTCATCGATTGTTCCAGCAGCAAGCACATCGCGGGGCGGAATAATACCAAGAATGGTCATTTTATTTTGAGTTACTTCACGCAATTTTGTTAATGACATGTGAATGCCTGGATTGTAGATATTGATTCCCAATTCAGGGTAGAATTTAACTGATTGAGAGCAATCAGCATCATTATGAAAGAGTTTTATGCTGTCGTTTGTATCGTAAAGCTCTTTCAAATAAGGATAAGCAAATTCTATAAATTCGTATTCTCCAATAAATCCTACAATATCGTCGAGCATCATTATGCCATCAATGGTTTTAAAAGTTTCATGTTGAAGTTGATGCCAGTTTTTAAGAAAATCGGTAATGATGCGAAGTAACTTATGTGTAGCTTCAGGCTCCATCATCATAAGGGTTAAAAACTCAGTTGTTCCCATCAGAAAAGAGGCAATATTCAATGGACCTCGTGATACTGAAAATCTAATTTTATGACCTGCAGCTTCAATTTTGGGTTGTGCTTTGACCAAACGATTGAGCATAAATGGCAACAAACCATCCATATCGGGGTCGGGGACAGTAATTTTGTCAATATCTTCTTTACAATGAATAATTTTTTCGGCAAAAGGGAATTCGTTTTTATAAAACTTGCATTTTGAACCAAAAGCTGAAGGTTCGGTACACATTCCGTATTCACTCCAAAACCCTGGTAGAAATATTGTATCAGGGAATGTTTCCATTGCTTTTAGGTTGGCATCTAACCAAATCTCATCATTACTTAAATAATCGATTATGGAGTTACCTGACCATTCGGGTAGCCAAGGACTATCAATTATAAAAGCTGTAATTGCCTTTTCTTGTTTTTCACCTGAAACTAGTAATCTCAACGATTCCCATTGATTATCTGTCATATCATTTAATTGAATTAAAATCAGTATTTTTTTTTCAAATGTAATTATATTAATTCAAAATACAAAATAGTTGTGAAGCTAACTACCAAACATAAATAGATAGAAACCCGCTCACCGTAGCCTGTAATCCCGCACCTGACGCTGAGCGTACTTCCAGATTAGGCTCTTTTAAATTTAAAGCTTACCGATGACGTTTGTAAAATACAGAAACAATATGTATATTTGGGGTTATATAATCACTTTTGCTTTCAAAAAAAATTAATCAAAGTTTTAAAATTGAATTATGGAAAATTCAATTCCAATAGTTGATGGCGATTTTCTTCTTCAGAAAATGCCCGGAAAAGGAGGATGGACTTTTGTGCTTTTACCCGATTTACAACAGAATAAACGCTCTTGGTTTGGAATGACAAAAGTGTGTGGAAATATCGATTCATTCGAAATATCCAACTATAACTTAATGCCATTTGGCAATGGAAACTTGTTTTTGCCTGTAAAATCGGAAATTCGTAAAAATATTGGCAAGTCCGAAGGCGACTGGGTGCGCCTTGTGCTGTATTCGCAAGATTTACCACCCGTTGAAACAGAAGATTTCTTTACGTGCTTAGCCGAAGAACCCTTGGCTTATGACCGATTCAATAAATTATCAAAACCAGATCAAAAAAAGCTTATTGATTGGATTTATTCAGTCCGAAACGATAGCCTGCGTGTAGAACGAATAGCACAAACTATTGATAAATTGCTTTTGTAAAGATGGTTTTGCCCAGCTGTACCGATACAAACGGAAAGGTTGCAAAAAGGTGCAACACCTAGCACAATGCGAGAGTTTTTAGGCTACGTGGAGCGATGGCAACCTGCGGTTTGCGTTCGTAGTTTGTTGTTTATCAGTCATTTTCTAATGTTACCTTTTCGATCTCTTTTCAGTCGGAATGTTTATTATTCCAGCTCCATCAACTAACCATTTATCGTTTTGAGAAACCACTTTTAGAACAACAATAAATTCTTTCCAGTCTTTTCCACGAACTGTTACAAACCTGTTTTTATCAGTCGTCATGATTTCAAAACCACTGTCAGGATAATCTTGTGCGTCAAAAATTGGGTCAGCTTCAAGTCCCATTTCAGGATCTGCAATAAAAGCAGAGTCAATGACAAATTTATGTCTTTTCTTGAAACTCTCAGTCAACAGATTGTTGTTGTAGACCCAATTTGAATCAACAATTTCCTTGTTCATCAATTTGTTGCAATAATCTGCATAGTCATTAATAAACTTCAACGCTACACTAAAGTCAGGCGTTGTCGTTTCAATTTTCTGTACTTCAACTATTGTCTCCTTTTTTTCGTTTCGTATAGAACAAGAATAAGTCAAAACAATAAAGAGAAAAATATACAATCTATTCATTTTCAGTTGTTGATATTTCAGTTTTGTCGATATTTGTCATAGTCTGAAAAGCTAAAAGTCCAATTCTTCACTAGAAAATCTGCGAAGAATTGTCCGCCAAATAAAAGTTCGAAAGTCAGCCAGCCTTGCTTCTACCGTGACATAGCGAAAGATGCTATGCCGAGCTAGGTCGGTATTTTTTCGTCAAGTTTTTATTTCTTACATTCTTTATTTAAAGCTTCTGTAAATTCTTTCGTTATAGGTCGTCCTCCAAGTTTCAGGCATTCATTGTAGAAAAATAATGCGTTTTCGCAGTCTTTTTTCTCGAAGTAACAAACTGATAATTTGAAAAGTGTATTTTGATTCTTGGGGTTAATTGAATAAGATTGTCTGAAAAGTGTCAACGCTTCATTGAAGTCTTTTTCAATATGATTAATTCTATATTTTGTCATAAAAATAGTGGCTTTGTCAGTCAAGATATTTGAACTATTCGAGTCTATTTTTAATCCTTCGTCGTACTGTTTTAGGGCGTTCTCATAGTCGCCAAAAGTAAAATAAATCCCTCCAAATCCCCAAAAACAGTTGGCATTCTCTGGTTCTAAAATCCATGCTTGATTAAATCTGTACATGGCCGTTTTTAAGTCTCCCTTGTATAAATAATTAAATCCCAGACTAACTAAAAGTGCTGAAGCTTTCGTACGGCTGCCTTCTTGTTTAACGTAATCATCAATCAGTTCTTGGTCTGCCAACTTTTGTTCATTTGTTTTAGGAACTTCACCGTATTTGGGAAGAAGTCTAATGTCTTTTTTTGTTTCTCTTTTCCATTCAGAGTATGACATATTTTGTCCACTCGCTATTACTGTAACTGTAACTAAAAGAATGATTGTGATTAAATGTCTCATGTTTTTTTCGTTAGTTGTTAGTCGTTTGTATCTGTTTCTTTTTTTTTCTAAAATGCCCCCGCTCACCGTAGTGTAACACCTTGCGCTGAGCGCTAATCGTAGTGTCTTTCACTACAATTGGTTAAAATAAAAGCTTACCGATAAACCGGCATGTACCACCTGCTTTTAATAATCTATTCTAATATGCAAGGCAGGAGCCTTGCTTCTACAGCGACATAGTGAAAGACGCTATGTCGAGCTAGGTCGTTATTTTTTATAATATTCATTTACAATTTCTTCTGTCAATAATTCAGTGTCAATAATCATTGGTTTGGTTCCTTTTTTAAATAAGATACACCCACCCATTTTTACATTTTCATTTTTTCGAGGTTCAATGAAATATTCTTTACTATCTAATTCAAATTTCACAAACCTCTTATCTGACCAATATTGTGTTATTTTCATGTTAGTCAATAATTCAGCTGCACTCATTGAAGCATTATTCCCATTTTCTGATAATGTCTCATATGCTTCTTCGTCAGCTTTCTCAAGTGAATCGCTTTCTTCAGTTGTCATCTGAATAAAATATACACCATCATCCTTTACATTAAAGACTTTCGACGTGTCAGTAATCTCATTCACTAAAAGTGATTTAAAGTCGATAGTTTCTGCTGAGTCTACGAGATTGACAGTCTTTTCGGGTTCTACAACCTGTCTTTTGTTGTCTGTCTGCTTACATGAGGAATAAATAACTGTAAGTGCACAAATAGCAATTAATTTTGTTTTCATCTTATTCAATTTGTTCAAGTAAAAGTTTGTGTTTTCCCCCGCTCACCGTAGTGTAACACCTTGCGCTGAACGCTAATCGTAGTGTCTTTCACTACGATTGGTTAAAATAAAAGCTCCTTCTTTTAATAATCTATTCTAATATGCAAGGCAGGAGCCTTGCTTCTACCGCGACATAGTGAAAGACACTATGCCGAGCTAGGGTCTCTGTTATAATTTCGTAATTATTTCAATTGATATTCAGTATATTTTGCTTCAAATACACTTCCACCACATAGTATATCAAATCTATCTGGTATATATAGTTTTTTTTGGGAAACAATATATGGAGAAGGAACTCCTTGATTAATTCGATAAGATATATTTTTTTGTTTATCTATAAGTTTTTCATAATCTACCCATGGTCCAATTAACGTTCCAACTGTTTCTAAACTATAAGTAGCAGTATCAGCTAAGTTTACAAATAATAACATGTTATTATCTTCGCACTTCGGACGGTTAGAAAGATATTTCTGAACTTCAGATGGTAACTCATCAAATTTTAATCGTTTATGTTCCAGTCTTGTTATTTTGTATTCGTTGAAGTTACAACTACAAAAAATAAACGTGAATATAAAAAGTATTATTTTTCTCATTTCATTCTGTTTTGTCAATCTGTCCGTTTCGATTTTGGTTGATATTACGGCTATTGCTTGTCTGTCTTTTTTTTTCGAAATGCTGCTAACGGACGGAACTATATGCAGTTGCCGACTGCGGGCGGTTTTCTGTCAAGCTAAACGAAAAGTTGAAGCGGGCTACAACCCTTGAATAACCTACTTTCCTGGCAATTTTTATACTGCGTGTTATAGCCCGTTTTTCTTTCATTTTATAATTTCATTCTGTCCAATTTCAAGTCTCTCAGAGTATTCACCATTAGTATATATCACCATTTTGTTTTTAATAATCGCAATATTTCCAGCTTTCGGCACACTGTCAGTATAGGCAAAAAACAAACTATCATTCTCAATTCTGACCTTTCCATGAAATATTTCTTTGTCATTTGAACGAATTCCAGTCAAGACAAACTGAAAGGTGCTGTCTTGGTAAATCGTTAAATATACCCAACCTAATGGTGCTTCTCGACCTGCATTTAAAATTTCTTTTTTCTCAATTTGTTTGTTTGAAGTCCTCTGACAGCTCAAAACTATCAATGAAACAATTGTTATAAAAATGGCTTTTTTCATTATCTATGGGATTTTTATATCTCCTTGTTCATTCACAAGATTCCATTCATTCTTATCAATTGAGGCAGTATCAATTGTCGTTGGTAAAATCCAATATTTTAAAATAGGTTTGATTTCAACAATCCTTTTACCTCCATATCCAAAAGCGCCTATGTCATAGAGTTGGTATTTAATTTCTCTATTGTCGGTTTTGTGTCTATAAATTATTGATTCAGTTGACCAGACTCCAAAGCCAAAAGAAAAAATCAAAAACAACTGACTCACAAAACAAATAATTGATAATACGATTGTCGATATACCATAAATCCAATTTCTTTTCTTTGTATTCAATTTCTTTAAAGTTCCAAAAAGAGTCAATAATACTGCAAATGGCAATCCAAATATTAACGTTTCGTAAAAATGGTTTTGTATTTTATAGTCAGCAAATTCAAATGGTAAATATTGTCCAATTGTCAAAGTGATTATTGTCAATCCGATAAATCCAATCGAACTCCAGAATAATATTTTTCGAATCACTCTAATCATTGTGTCTGTGTCTTTTTTTAAAATGGGCTATAACACCAAAATATATGTGCAATTCAACAATTCTATTGCCCATACATCCGCATTAGTTTATTAGTTCTATTGCACATACCCGCTTAATTTACCGATATGTGCAGTAGTATGTTTTTTTACCCCGCAAATATAAACATTATATTCAGCTCTTTAACTAATTAAAGTTGAATATTTTCAACAAAAGAAACCTTTCAACTGCGTTCAGATTTATTCGCCTTTTTCAATGTTCAGTATGCTAATTATTAAATTCTTAACTGCATCCACTTCTTCTGTTTTACTGGTTGCTATAAAAAGGCTGAGTGCTGCCAGTGCTTCGTTACTTATAATTGGGATTCCGCTGGCTCTGAATAATGCTTTGTTTTTCTCCATAAACAACAGGAAACAGGCTGCTGCAATGCGTTTATTTCCATCAACAAACGAATGGTTTTTGGTTATATAATACAATAGATTTGCCCCTTTTTCTTCGATGGTAGGATAAAGTTCAACTCCTCCGAAACTTTGCGCTATTTGATTGATGGAACTATGAAAACTTTCGTCTTTTGGTTGCGCAAATACATCCGAAGCAAATTCAGAATACATAGTGTGTATTAATTCCATATAATTGTCGAAGGTAGGATAAACGGCTTCCCGAACTGTATTTCCTTTTGTTTCGAGAGTTTGGTGGTCGTAGTCGTCGAGTAATGCTAATCCACGTGCAAATACACGTAGCATTTGGCTATCATCTTCAGTGGCTTGTTGTTCAATCGCACGATTGAGTATCCGAATGCCTGTTTTGAGGTGTTCTACTTCTTGCTGTTTTTGCGCCAACCGTTTTTCGTTAATGGCGTAGCCTTGTACCAAATAATCTTTCAAACGTTGCGTTGCCCATTGGCGAAACTGAGTACCTCTTTTGGAGTTTACTCTGTATCCAACCGAAATTATTGCATCAAGATTGTATAATTTTATTTTTCGATTGACTTTTCGCTTACCTTCCAGTTGAACTACCGAGAAAAACTCGGTAGTTGCGGATTCTTCTAATTCAGATTCAGTATAAATATTTTTCAGGTGAAGGCCTATCGTATCTGTGTCTTTATCAAACAATTCAGACATCTGTCTCTGAGAAAGCCACACGGTTTCGTCATCAAAATGAACATTTATTTCAGTCTGGCTATCAATACTTTGAAATATCTCAACTTTGTTTTCCATATAAATTGATTTGGTTTCTTTTTACCGCGCAAATTTAAACTTAATTTTTAGGTTTTTAAACATCAATGTTGAGTTTTTTGGGTAAGTGATGGTACAACTTACAGTCACCTAATCAATGCGTTACTTTCGTTCCATACCCAAACAATTTATTGTCGCGTATGGCAGTAAATACTTGTTCGGGTAAATATTTCTGGAGGTTTTCGTCGGCATTTTCAATCAGCTCGGTAATATAGGCCGAAGTTACTTCGAGGTGTTTGGACGAAATTCCTTTGAGAATGAGTATCTTTTTTGTTTCAATTAAATACTGCCATAGCAGTTTGTTTTCGTTGCTGAAGTGTGCATCTTCGGGGTAAATTACTTCGCCTGTATTCATGTCGGTGTACGGATACAGATACATTTTCACGTTGTTCTGAAAAAGCGTACCCATGGCTTCGAGCAGGCCGCCACGCAGGTCGGTGTACTGACTGCTATCCAATATTTTGTCGAAAGTTGGTAAGCCTACCACTATGCGCAGCTTTATCATTTTGAATTGCGCAAAATAATCCACCAGTTTAAAATAGCGGTAAAAGTTGGATACCATCACGTTTTGACCCACTGCATTGAGCATTTCTACGCGGTTCAGGAAGTCTTTCTCATCCAGCTTTTCGTCCTGCATCAGGTATTTAAGCGATATTTCGCAAAAAGCAATGGTATTGTCGGGCTTGTAGTCTTCGTCGCGCTTGAAAATGGAAAGGCTATCGTCGATAAATTCCAAGCCGAGGTTATTTATCGGACGGAAAAAGCCGCGCATAAGCATCACATTCTTTTTGTAGAGCATATCGCCAGGTTGCTGAATTTGACCATTTTGGTCGAACATAATGGCCGGAGTCATATTGTTTCGCACAAGCAGTAAGTTGAGCAAGCGGTTGTCGCACCAAGTCATATCGGGACCTTCCACAAAAATATAATCCACCTCCACGCGTTCGGTATTGAGGTTGTCGAGCAGCGAAAGCAGTATTTTGCGGGGATCTTCCCAGTTGAAAAGCCCGCCGTGAATCAGATTAATTCCTAACGAACCCAGCGTATATTGCTGGAGCAAGGTGTCGTTTTCGTGTAGTTTAACATGTATAAAAATGAGGTTTGGCTCATAGCGCTTGGTTCCTTCCACGGCTATTCCCAACCAGCCGCTCCCCTGATTAGTTTTGGCAAAGTTGAGTGTTTCTACCGTATTGGCAAATGCAAAAAACTGCTGGTCGTTCTTTTTATCCAGTATTGTAATCAGTTCATTGTACTCATAATCCACCATTTTACGAAGTCGTTCTTCGGCCACATAGCGGGCAGGAGTGCCATCGTTGTAAAAATGGTCGCTAAAGGATTTGTCGTAAGCCGAAATGGATTTGGCAATGGTGTTGGACGCTCCACCAGCCTGAAACAAGTGACGAGCCGTTTCTTGTCCGCCACCAATTTCGGCAACCGACCCGTAATAATTCGAATGTAGATTTATCTGTACCGATTTTTCTTTTGTGCTGAGTGTTTTTTCCATATTTTCCAACTATTGATAATTCTACATTAACAAAACAAATTATTAAACCACAAAAGTACACAAAAGAGACACAAAAGTTTAGCCATAAATAAAATAAGACGCAAAAGTAAATTTTCAATATTGAAAATTATCCCTTTTGTTGACTTTTGTGTTCTTTTGTGGTTTAATTCTTATATTTATTTCTTCAATTCTTATTTTGGTTAAGTAGTAATAAATAAAATCCAAAGATAATACATTATTCCAATAAGATAAATATTTATTTTATTCCTATTTAAACAATGTTGATGGCAGTTTTGTTAGGCTTAAATATTATGAACACATCATCCGAACATATCAAGTCCTTACTGCAAAAGCCTTTACCTGGGCTCCAGTCGCATTTAAAATTAGCACCTCCAACTCGTAAACAAGAACTTGAAAATGCCAAAGATGCATCATTTTTTGCAAAAAAAAGTGCCGTAATGATATTGCTTTTTCATGAAGCAAGTGCGTTGAAAGTTGTATTTATTCGTCGAAGTTTTTATGTTGGTATTCATGCCGGACAAATGGCATTTCCGGGTGGCCGTTTCGAGGAATCGGATAGTAGTGTAAAGGAAACTGCTTTTCGAGAAATTGAAGAAGAAATTGGCATCAAAAACGATGACATAGAGCTTTTAGGACGTATTTCGGATATTTACGTACCTCCAAGCAATTTTTTAATAAGTGTTTTTGTAGGATATATAGCCGAAAAACCTGT
>CAIWIS010000117.1 GCA_903912795.1 uncultured Bacteroidales bacterium | reverse complement strand
ATTGCCGAAGAAAATGATTTGCTCGAACGCGAAAAAAAGATAGATGCTTTAAAATGGGCATGGCTCGAAGAAAATACTTTTTTCAGCTATTTCTCCATTGAAAAAGTATTGGCTTACGTACTCAAAATAGAAATGCTCGAACGCTGGAAACCACTTTCGGTAGAAAATGGAACGCAAATTTTCCGAGAATTACTTTTGGGAATGAAAGAAGGGGTGAAATTTGAAACAGTTTAAAAAGAATTTGAGGTTACATTTTGAAACCTCAAATGCAAAATAACAAATAAAATATAGTCATAACTAATTTGCAATTAGCACATTATATTATTGGCACATTGGAATATTATGTCAACAAAAGGAAAAGTTAAAGGAATTATTTCGAACTTGGTAACGGTGGAAGTAGATGGACCCGTTTCGCAAAACGAAATTGCTTATATCGAGTTGGGTGCTCAAAAACTGATGGCCGAAGTACTAAAAGTGGTAGGCAAGAACGTTTTCGTGCAAGTTTTCGAAAGTACACGCGGCTTGAAAGTAGGCAACGATGTAGAATTTATGGGACATTTGCTCGAAGTTACGCTAGGTCCGGGATTGCTTTCGCGCAATTACGATGGCTTGCAGAACGACCTCGACAAACTGACCGGAATATTTTTGCAACGTGGCGAATACAATTATCCACTTGATACAGAGAAACTCTGGAGCTTTAAGCCTATTGCCATAGTGGGCGATAAGGTTGAAGCAGGAACATGGTTGGGTGAAGTGGATGAAAACTTTCAACCACACAAAATTATGGTTCCTTTCAAAATGGAAGGTTTTTATACTGTAAAATCAATTGTTGCTGCTGGCGAATTTAAAATTCTCGATACAATTGCTGTGATTGTGGATGCCGACGGTAAAGAACATGCCATAACTATGGTGCAAAAATGGCCGGTAAAAAAAGCCATTACCGTACATACCGAAAAACCACGTCCGTTTAAACTCTTAGAAACCGGCGTTCGAACCATTGATACTGCTAATCCGATTGTTGAAGGTGGAACAGGATTTATTCCCGGCCCTTTCGGAACCGGAAAAACGGTTATGCAGCACGCCATTTCGAAACAAGCCGAAGCCGATATTGTAATTATAGCTGCTTGTGGTGAACGTGCAAACGAGGTTGTGGAAATATTTGTTGAATTCCCTGAGTTGGAAGACCCACATACAGGACGAAAATTGATGGAACGCACCATTATTATTGCCAACACTTCGAATATGCCGGTTGCCTCGCGTGAAGCTTCGGTTTATACAGCCATGACTATTTCGGAATATTACCGTGCCATGGGATTACGTGTGTTGATGATGGCAGATTCTACATCGCGTTGGGCACAGGCACTTCGCGAGATGAGTAACCGCATGGAAGAACTTCCGGGTCAGGATGCATTCCCTATGGACTTATCGGCAATTATTGCAACATTCTATAGCCGTGCAGGTTATGTTTATCTTAAAAATGGACAAACAGGTTCTATTACCTTTATCGGAACAGTTTCGCCGGCAGGTGGTAACTTGAAAGAGCCCGTAACCGAAGGAACTAAAAAAGCAGCTCGCTGTTTCTTTGCATTGGAGCAAGCCCGTGCCGACCGCAAACGTTATCCGGCTGTAAATCCGATTGATAGCTATTCAAAATACATCGAATATCCCGAATTTGAGGAATATATTTCGAAACGCATTTCGCCCAACTGGACAAGTATGGTGAATGACATGAAAACCATATTGCAACGCGGAAAAGAAGTACAAGAACAAATCAATATTTTGGGTGACGATGGCGTTCCTGTTGATTATCACATTACATTCTGGAAATCGGAAGTGATTGACTTTGTGATACTTCAACAAGATGCATTCGATAAAATTGATGCCGTTACACCACTTGAGCGACAGGAATTTATGCTGAATTTAGTGATGGATATTTGCCATACAAATTTTGATTTCAATGGATTTGTTGATGTAATGGACTATTTCAAACGCATAATAAATGTTTGTAAACAAATGAATTATTCGAAATTCCATTCGGAAGATTTTGAAAAATTCGTGAATGAATTACAAGTAGTTTTGGCAGAAAGAAAGAGAGTCTGACGCGTAGCGGCTGACACGCTTTCTTTCTGGAAAATGTACGTAGCGGCTGACACGCTTTCTTTCTGGAATCAAGATTAGTTGGGTCAGCCACTTTGTGTCAGACCCTTTAGTAGTCGAATTAAGTTAATCAGGTCAATCTCTTTGCGTAAGACCTTAAATGAGAGAAAAATGGACTTTATTGAAAATAATATTTATCACGTTTATAATCAGGGGAATAATCAGCAAAGAATATTCTTCAATTATGAAAATCAAAAATTATTTCTTGCTAAAATAAGAAAACATATTTTACCTTATGCCGATGTTTTGGCTTGGTGTCTCATGTCAAATCATTTTCATATAATGATATATGTAAATAGAATTAAAACTGAAAAGTCAGCCGCTTCGAACGATAATATAATAGAGTCAGCCGCTTCGCGTCAGACTCTATCGAAAGCGGGAAATTTATATACACATTGTTCAAAAGATCATACGCTAAATTATTCGATAGGATTAATGTTAAGCTCATATAGTCAAACTGTTAATAAGCAACAAAAAAGAAGTGGTTCTTTATTTCGGAATAATACAAAGTCAGAATGCATAACTGAATGTAACGGGATTTCGCCATCGTTTTTCAATGTCTCAAATGGAACTTTGATAAATAGGCATTTAAGTGAAAAAGAATATCCTAAAGCATGTTTTGATTATATTCATAACAATCCGGTTAAAGCTGGTTTAGCATTAAAACCTGAAGATTGGGAGTTTTCATCTTTTCGAGATGTATATGGTTTACGAAATGGAAATTTAATAAATATGGATAGAATTGAACAGTTTGGTTTGAGATAATTAAATAAAGGTCAACCGCTTTGCGTCAGATCTGCTAAAAGTAAGAAACAAACGGGTCAGCCGCTTCGCGTCAGACCCTAAAATATAAATAAATGGCAACGAAAGCATTTCAAAAAATTTATACCAAGATAATTCAAATAACCAAAGCAACTTGTACCCTTCATGCTACAGGTGTTGGTAACGAGGAATTGGCAACAGTAAATGGCAAATTGGCTCAGGTAGTGAAAGTTATGGGCGAAGAAGTTACTCTTCAGGTTTTTGAAGGAACTGAAGGAATACCAACCAATGCTGAGGTGATTTTCCTTGGCAAAGCTCCTTCGCTAAAAGTGAGTGAGCAATTGGCAGGTCGTTTTTTCAACTCTTTTGGCAACCCAATTGATGGCGGCCCTGAAGTGGAAGGTGAAGAACGCGAAATTGGCGGTCCGTCGGTAAATCCGGTTCGTCGCGAGCAACCTTCAGAACTAATTGCTACCGGTATAGCGGGTATCGACCTGAACAACACCTTGGTATCGGGACAAAAAATTCCATTTTTTGCCGACCCCGACCAACCTTTTAATCAGGTAATGGCAAACGTAGCTTTACGTGCCAAAACCGACAAAATTATTTTGGGTGGTATGGGTTTAACGAATGATGATTACCTATATTTCAAAAATGTATTTAATAACGCCGGCGTACTCGACCGTATCGTGAGTTTTGTAAATACAACTGAAAATCCACCTGTGGAACGCTTGTTGATTCCCGATATGGCTTTAACAGCAGCAGAATATTTTGCAGTTGATAAAAACGAAAAAGTGCTTGTTCTGCTTACTGATATGACATCGTATGCTGATGCATTAGCCATCGTTTCGAACCGCATGGATCAAATTCCGTCGAAAGATTCGATGCCGGGTTCGCTATATTCCGATTTGGCTAAAATTTACGAAAAAGCAGTTCAGTTCCCTGCCGGTGGTTCAATAACCATTATTGCTGTTACAACACTTTCGGGAGGAGATATTACACATGCCATTCCTGATAATACGGGTTATATTACTGAAGGTCAGCTATTTTTACGTCGCGATTCGGATGTAGGAAAAGTTATTGTCGATCCATTCCGTTCGCTTTCGCGCTTGAAACAGTTGGTAATTGGCAAAAAAACACGCGAAGACCATCCACAAGTGATGAATGCTGCTGTACGTCTATTTGCCGATGCTGCCAACGCTAAAACAAAATTGGAAAATGGTTTTGATTTGACCGATTACGACGAGCGTACTTTGGCTTTTGCAAAAGATTATTCCACCAAATTATTAGCTATCGATGTTAATATTGATACAACAGCAATGTTGGATGTAGCATGGGAAATGCTTGGTGACCACTTCAAACCTGCTGAAGTAAATATTAAACAAGAATTGGTAGAGAAATATTGGCAAGCCAAGTAGGAGGGCTGCGCCGTTAGTTTGGTGCTTCGCACTTAATTGGGCTTCGCCGTTTGAAGAAGTGCTGCGCACGTTAGAAGGGGCTACGCCGCTATAAGAGGTGCTGCGCACGTTAAAGAAGGCTGCGCCGTTGATTTGGTGCTCCCGACAAATCGGGATGTTCCATTCGCACGTTAAATAAAAATTAAATATTATGATTCAGCGATTTGAGGATTTAAATGTTTGGCAATTATCTAGAGAGTTGGTTGTTGATATTTATAAATTATTTGAAAGAAATCGTGATTTCGATTTTAAAAGTCAAATTCAAAGAGCTTCAGTATCAATAATGAATAATATTGCCGAAGGATTTGAAAGAGGACAAATCGCAAAAGATAATAAGCAGTTTGTTAATTTTCTAAATTTCTCGTATGGCTCTTGTGGAGAAGTAAAAAGCATGCTTTATATAGCAGAGGATTTAAATTATATTGATGAAGTTAGAGCAAAACAAATGAGAGATAAATGTTATAGTTTATCGCAAAAAATATTAGCATTTATAACATATTTACAAAAAAACGACAAACCAAAACAACAATAAAACGTGCGAAGCACAAATAACGGCGTGCCCTCATAACGTGCGAAGCACAAATAACGGTGTAGCCCTATTAACGTGCAAAGCACCATTTTCAACGGCGAAGCCCTAAAACGTGCGAAGCACCAACAAAACGGCGAAGCCCAACAAACTTAAAAAAAGAATGGCAATATCATTTCAATATAACAAAACATCGTTGCAAATGCTTGAGAAAAATCTCAAGATGCGTGTGCGTGCTTTGCCTACCATAAAAAATAAGGAAAGTGCGCTACGTTTGGAGGTGAAGCGTGCAAAGGACGAAATACTCAAGCTCGAAGAGGAAATGGAGCAACGCATTGCAGCTTACGATAAGATGCTGGCTTTGTGGGGCGAATTTGACACCACCTTATTACATGTTGATGATGTAAAAATGGGAATCAAAAAAATTGCCGGAGTTCGAATTCCGGTACTCGAAGAGGTTTTTTACACCACAAAACCGTTCAGTTTATTTAATTCACCAAAATGGTTTGCCGATGGGTTGACGCAACTCAAGGAATTGGCACAGGTAGGTATCGAACGGGAATTTTGCAGTCAGAAACTGCATTTATTGGAATACGCCCGCAAAAAAACCACTCAGAAAGTGAATTTATTTGAGAAAGTGCAAATACCGGGTTACGAGGATGCCGTGCGCAAGATTAAACGATTTATGGAAGACGAAGAAAACTTATCGAAATCGTCGCAGAAAATTGTAAAATCGCGCCAACAACAACTAAAGGAGGCTGAGTTATGATATTAAAAATGAAACGCTATTCTTTTTTGGTGTATCACAAACAATACACCGAATTTCTTGAAAAACTCAGGGAAACGGGCGTGTTACATGTCATTGAAAAAGCCGAAGGAATAGCCGAGAATGATGCATTGCGCGAAAAAATGCAATTGGCAGCTCGTTTTAAAAATGCGTTGAAACAATTGGAAAAACGGACACCGAAAAATGCAAATTTATTAATAGCGGATGACAAAAAGGATGGCTTACAACTACTTTCGAAAATTGAACTTGCTTTATCTGAGAAAGAAGCATTAGAGCAAAAACTACAAAACACCGAGAAAGAATTTGAGCGCATGGAAGTGTGGGGATCATTCAGCCATGAACGATTAAAACAGTTGAAAAATGCTGGTTTCGTAGTCAATTTTTACAGTTGTAATCTCAGAAAATTCGACCAGGAATGGGAAGTATTGTACAATGCTTTCGAAATTGACACTACTACCACTACGCGCTATTTTATAACAATAACTCGCCCCAATCAGGTAATTGAAATTGATGCCGATCCTATTAAACTTTCGGCTAAAACGGCTGAAGAGTTATTCGTTGAAATTTCAGAAATTCGTGAAAAAATAAATGTTCAGATTGCTCTTTTGGAAAAAATGGCAGTTGAGCATTATAACACAATAAAATCGGCTCAAAGTGAAATTAGCGAAAATATTGACTTTGCAAAAGTAATTTTGAATACAAAATCAGAAGCTGACAACCGCGTCATGTTGCTCGAAGGTTGGTGTCCTGAAGAATCGGAGGAAGTACTTAACACTTATTTGGAATCAACAGGTGTTTATTTTGAAACAGCTATACCAACTGAGGAAGATAAAGTCCCTATCAAGTTGAAAAACAACAAGTTCACCAAACTTTATGAAATGATAGGCGAATTATACGATTTGCCAAATTATCACGAACTTGATCTTACTCCATTTTTTGCACCATTCTACATGTTATTTTTTGGATTGTGCTTGGGTGATGTTGGATATGGACTTATTTTTGTAATTGCTGCCGTAATTCTTAGGAGAAAGGTTTCTGATACATTAAAACCTGTTTTTTCATTAGTTGCTTTGCTTGGCATTTCTACAGTTATCATGGGAGCCATAGGAGGAAATGTATTTGGATATAGCTTAATTGATGCAAAAATAGAATGGCTTGAGTCCTACAAAAAATACATGATGGATTCCAATAAATTATTCAATGTGGCTTTGATACTAGGCGTAATTCAAATCATATTCGGGATGATAATTAAAGCGATTGGAACAGTACGAAGATATGGTGTAGCAGCTTCACTCTCCACTTGGGGATGGTTGATAATTATTCTTGGTTGTGGTGGAACTTATGCTGTGAATATGTTTATGGAAGTAAATGCTACGACAACTCAATATCTTTATTATGGTTTTGGTGGAGTTGGAGGTTTATTAATCTTTTTATTAAATGATATAAAACGAAATCCATTTATAAATGTCGGCGCAGGATTGTGGGATGCTTATAATATGATACTCGGTGTAATTGGTGATGTATTGTCATATATCCGATTATTTGCGTTGGGTATTTCAGGTGCTGTTATGGGTTTTGTTTTTAATGATTTGGCAATCAATCTAAGTGGAAATATCCCCGTTATAAGCCCTATAATAATGATTATTATACTTTTAATTGGTCATGGATTGAATATTTTCATGTCGAGTTTGAGTGCATTTGTACACCCTATGCGTTTGACATTTGTGGAATTTTATAAAAATGCTGGTTTCGAAGGCGGTGGTAAAAAATACCGACCTTTTGCAGCTTACAAGGAAGAAAAAACATTATTTTAAAACACTAAACCCCTTGAAGGGGAAATTATAAAAATTAAAAAATCAACAACAAATTTAAAACAAAAAAATTATGGAACCAATTATTTTAGCGTATATCGGAATTGGATTAATGGTAGGTATGGCCGGAGTTGGTAGTGCTTATGGTGTAACTATTACAGGAAATGCCACTATTGGAGCTTTAAAGAAAAATGGCGATGCTTTTGGTAACTACATGGTATTGTGCGCCTTACCAGGAACACAAGGACTTTACGGATTTCTTGGATATTTCTTGCTTAAATCGCACTTAACACCCGACATGACTTGGGCAGCAGCAGCGGCCGTATTTGGCGGTGGATTAGCTTTGGCATTAACAGGCTTTTTCTCAGCCATTCGTCAAGGACAAGTTTGTGCTAACGGAATAGCCGGAATTGGATCGGGTTACGATGTTTTTGGTAAAACATTGATTTTAGCCGCTTTCCCCGAATTGTATGCCATTGTATCGTTGGCAGCCGTATTTATGATTGGAGGCTCAATCTAAAATAATAGGATATTTTTGTTAAGAAGCTCAAACCTACTGTGGTTTGGGCTTCTTGTATTTTGGTTTTACACCAAAAAAACTTACTTTTGTGTAAATAATTCAACATCTAATTATTGTCGATGAAAAGCAAATCAGCTCGTTTCAAGTCATTTCTTCAAAAACTTCGCTTTCAGTATCGTGTTTCGGTGCTGAATGAGAACACTTTGGAAGAGTCGTGGCACGTTCGCTTGTCGCGTTTGAGCGTATTGGTTTATGCTTCATCGCTTGTATTTGCTACATTTATTTTATTGACATTATT
>CAIWIS010000116.1 GCA_903912795.1 uncultured Bacteroidales bacterium | reverse complement strand
GTCGATTGTGATAAACGATCCTGATTCCATCCCCAAAATACAAGCTAATGTGCGCACCATCCCGGGCATTATTACTCAACGTGGTTGTACGTATGCAGGTTGTAAAGGAGTGGTTCTTGGGCCTACACGCGACATTATCAATATTACGCATGGTCCTATCGGATGTGGTTTTTACTCGTGGTTGACACGCCGTAACCAAACTCGTGCCGACAAACCCGAAATGGATAACTTCATTCCGTATACGTTTTCGACCGATATGCAGGATTCGAGCATTGTATTTGGTGGTGAGGAAAAACTAAAAGTAGCTATTCGCGAAGCCATTGAATTATTCAGTCCCAAAGGTATTGCTATATTTTCAACCTGTCCGGTAGGTTTGATTGGTGATGATGTACACCGCGTAGCCCGTCAGATGAAAGAGGAATTTCCGGGCGTAAACATTTTTGGTTTCTCATGCGAAGGTTATCGCGGCGTTTCTCAATCGGCTGGTCACCACATTGCCAACAACGGTTTGTACAAAAACCTGATTGGAAATAACGACAACTATGTACGCAAAAACAAATATGCTGTAAATGTATTGGGTGAATATAACATTGGTGGAGACGCTTTTGTAATTGACGAATTATTCGAAAAAATTGGTGTGGATATTATTGCTACCATGTCGGGGAACTCTACGCTGGAGCAATTCGAAACTGCGCATACTGCCGATTTTAGTTTGGTAATGTGTCACCGCTCTATCAACTATGTAGCAGAAATGCTCGAAACTTCGTTCGGTATTCCGTGGGCAAAAGCTAACTTTATTGGTGCTGAAGCCACTGCCAAAACATTGCGCAAAGTGGGTCAGTATTTTGGCGACCAAGAACTGATTGACCGTATTGAAGTAGTTATTGCCGAAGAAATGGAAACTGTAAAAAAGGCCATTGAACAGGCAAAAGCTAAAACAACTGGTAAAACTGCCATGATGTTTGTTGGAGGTTCACGCGCTCACCATTATCAGGAATTATTTAACGAATTGGGTATGGAAACGCTGGTTGCCGGTTATGAGTTCGGACACCGTGACGACTACGAAGGCCGCCGAGTAATACCAACCATTCAGATTGATGCTGATAGCCGAAACATTGAGGAAATTACCGTTTATCCTGATGCGACCCGCTTCAATCCTCGCAAAAGCGAAGAGGAATTGGCTCAATTGAAAGAAGCTTTCGATATTGAATTTAACGAATACAAAGGTATGATGACCGATATGAAAAAAGGTACATTGGTGATTGATGATTTGAGCCATTTTGAAATGGAGAAATTAATCGAACTCTATAAACCAGATGTATTCTGCGCCGGTATCAAAGAAAAATATGTGGTTCAGAAAATGGGAATCCCCATGAAACAGCTTCACAACTACGATAATGGTGGCCCTTATGCCGGTTTTGCCGGAGCTATCAACTTCTACAAAGATATCGAAATGATTGCCTGCAGCACCATTTTTAAACAAATGAAAGCACCTTGGGAATCGGAAGAATTAGTAGAAGCGGAATACGTATTTAATTAAATAAACCAGCCCCCTAAATATTTTATATATGTTATTAAGACATACCACAGCAAAAGAAATAGACAGAAAGGCGTTGACAATCAACCCCGCTAAAACCTGTCAACCGATAGGCGCAATGTATGCTGCATTGGGTATCCACGGATGCTTGCCTCACAGTCATGGTTCGCAAGGTTGTTGCTCGTATCACCGTAGTGCGCTTTCGCGTCACTTTCGGGAGCCGATTATGGCCGGAACCAGTTCGTTCTCCGAAGGTTCGTCGGTGTTTGGTGGTTCAGCCAACTTAGTTACGGCTATCGACACCATGTTTACCGTTTATAAACCCGAAGTTATTGCCGTTCATACAACCTGTTTGTCCGAAACCATTGGCGACGACTTAACGCAAATAGTTTCCAAAGCCAACGATGATGGATTAATTCCCGATGGTAAGCAGGTTATTTATTGCAATACACCGAGTTATGTAGGTACACATGTTACGGGTTATTCCAATCAGGTAGCTGCATTT
>CAIWIS010000115.1 GCA_903912795.1 uncultured Bacteroidales bacterium | reverse complement strand
GCCAAGCTCAACTGGAAACCAAACGACAAAAACAGCTTAAGTATGAACCTTTATCAGGGCGACGATTTTTTGAACTTTTGGTCGAAGCCGTGGAAAATGAAAGAAGAAGACCGCAACCATTCCACCCAAAAATGGGGAAACTGGTTGGTTTCAGGGCGCTGGAATAGTGTAATTAGTCCGCGTTTTTATGCCGAAAACATAGTTTCGTACTGCCGATATCGCAACATGAGTGGGCATGAATATAAATACAGAGTTGATGATAGTTTAAAGGAGGCAGATATTGAAAAACGTTCGTCGGTAGCCGATTTTTCGCTGCGGTCGGCGTGGAAATATTCGCTACTCAAAAACTGGGATATGAATTTTGGAGCACAAGCAAGTTATTTGGCTTATGAACCCAATTTTATCTATGATTCCGACATGCCTAATGCTTTTGTGAGTGATAAATTTAATTCGTTCGAGACGGCAGTTTATCTCGATAATATTATTCGCATTGCTAATGCCGTGCAGTTTCAACCTTCGTTTCGATATTCGTTTTTTGCAAACGATGGAGCTGTTTTTCCAAGTTTCGAACCTCGTGTAAATATTATGTGGCAAGTTTCGCCATTACACAGTTTTAATGTGAATTACATGCGAGTAAGCCAAACATCGCATTTGGTTTTTGCACGTGATATAATTCTAAAAAAAGAAATTTGGTTACCAGCAACACAGTTTATTCCGCCACAGACTTCAAATCAGTTTTCGGCTACTTGGACTGGTTCTTTCCTCAAAGGAGATTACAGTACCGAAGCGAGTGTTTATTATAAAAAAATGGAGCATTTAGCGGCACTCAAAGAAGGTTACGAAAATATGTTTGGCATAACTGGCATTGAAAACAAACTCGAAACAAATGGTGAAGGAATTGCCTACGGAGCTGAATTTACGCTACACAAAAACACCGGAAAATGGAAAGGTTCGCTATCGTATGCATGGCAACATGCCACCAGGCAGTTTGCCAATATAAATGGTGGTAAGGTGTATGAGTTCGACTACAACCGTCCGCATAGTTTTATCATAAATGCTAATCGACAATTGAAAAAAAACTGGACTGTGAATGTAGTTTGGCAATTTCAATCCGGCATTCCTTTTTCGCCCGTGTTGGGCAAACAATACTTGTTAAATCCTGAAAATGGACAGCAAAACCACATTGGTTATATTTATGGACCCAAAAATTCCGACCGCATGATGCCTTATCATCGACTCGACTTAGGGTTTAACCACACCATTACCACCAAACGTGGCAATAAAGCTGTATGGACATATTCTATTTACAATGCTTACGCGCATATAAATCCTTACAGCTATTACTACGACAACGATAATTTAATGCGCAATGGTATGTATTCTGATCGTCCATTACAACTCTACAAACTTAGTTTGTTTGGCTTTATTCCCAGTATTGCATACAAAGTGTATTTCGACTTTGACAAAAAAACAATTCCGAAGACAAAAGTGGTGAAACAAGAAAAAAAACACAACTGGTTGTATTTGGAGTAAAAATACGAAGTAATTTGCTGATAAACAATTAAATAAATTAGAAATAATAATCAAATAAATCAAAATCATTATGACACAAATCCAAAATTTCAAATCAGCCGGCATCAGACTAATTCTGATCGCTTTTTTATGTGTAAGTTTATCAGCTGTTTATGCTAAACCTCCTTTATTTGATACCAATCAGCTTTATGCAAAAATTGAATTGATTAAGCCCGGGATGACAAAATATGAAGTGAAAAGCATTCTGAGACAGCCTTATAAATCTGCATTTTACACCAACGATAAACAGGAATTCGTTGAAGAATTGTTCTATAAATCGGAATATATTAATTACGAACGATTTTTTATAACTTATCGGATTATACTAGTAAACAACAAAGTTACGGCACTTTTGCAAGAAGAAGATATTTATAAAGATCAGAAAATTGAGGTGGTGAAAAAAGAATAGCGATAAATAAAACAATCAATGCATTCAATTACTTATATTTGCATTTTATAATTCAAATTTATCAAAAGTCAATAAAATAATCATTCGTATGAAAAAGTTCATTCAAATTATTTTGCTACTATTTTTTGTTGTTGCATGTGCTCCTAAGGCTGCTGAAGAAGCTCCTGCTGCTGATATGGTTGCTTTTGCCGAGGAGGATGTTGCTTTAGTTAAATCGGAAACTCCGGATAAACTAAAGCCCATTGAGAAAAAGATTATTAAAAATGGCAGATTAGGAATTAAGGTTAAGAATCTTACTCCCGAAAAGAAATATGTGGATTCGTTAGTTCGTAAGTATGGTGCATTTTACGACCAGGAAAATTTGATTAACAACGATTATGCTGTGTCATTCGATTTAATTATACGAATTCCGAATAATTATTTTGAGCTTTTTCTGAATTCAATCGAAAAAAGTGGTAATGAGGTTTCGTACAAAGAAATTGATGCCGAGGATGTTACTGAGCAGTTTGTTGATTTAGAAACCAGACTAACTAACAAACGAAAGTATATGGCAAGGTATCAGGACCTATTGAAAAGTGCCAGAAATGTAAAGGAAATTCTTGAGATTCAAGAAAAAATACGCGCTTTAGAGGAAGAAATTGAAAGCACCACCGGAAGATTAAGGTATTTAAGCAATCAGGTGAGTTATAGTACGCTCGAATTAAATATTACGCAGAAAAAAGAGTATAAATATACAGTTCAAAACAGACAAAGTTCATTTGAGACTTTCAAAAAATCGTTCTTCACTGGATGGTTTTCATTTGTCGATTTTGTGTTTGCAATTATCGAAAATTGGATGTTTATCTTGTTGATTTCTATATTTATAGCTGTTGTAATAAGATACTTTAAAAAGAGAAAATCAAAGAAGAAGAAAGACTAATCTGCTGGATTAGTAAGTTTGAAGTTAGCTGTTAATTGTTACTGAAAAATCAATATTTCTATCAAATACACTCATTATTATGAATAATACCTTGGCACAATTGGATATTCTACAGCAAAAGTTGGAAGCACTCAGGCTCCGACAAAATGAGTGTATACAGGATATAAATAGTCTTGAACGCGAAATAGCATATCTTAAAAGTGATATGCAAGAAGCCGAAGAAATGCAGCCCGAAGTGGATGAAAATGCATATTTGTATGCTGCTGAAATTGCTGGTGAATTAGTTGAAGTAGATGCTTTTGAGACTGAACAAAAGGCGAACCAGGAAAATACCTTTTCGAAGCAAACAAAACAAACAATTGAAAAGACTGATATCGAAAAATTTATTGGTGAAAATCTTATCAATAAAATTGGAATTGCCATAACCATAATTGGCGTGGCAATAGGAGCCAAGTATTCAATCGAAAACAATTTAATTAGTCCGTTAACACGCATTATTATTGGCTATCTTTTTGGAATCCTTGTTTTTGGCTTTGGTATTAAACTAAAGAAAAATTACGTAAACTTCAGTGCTGTACTCGTTAGTGGTGCTATGACTATCATGTACTTTATAACCTACGCAGGATTTAGTTTTTATAGCCTTTTTCCACAACTCACTGCTTTTGCGCTTATGTTTTTGTTTACTGCCCTTACCGTACATTTAGCCTTAAAATACAACCAGCAAGTGATAGCCCATATTGGGTTAGTAGGTGCTTATGCAGTTCCGTTTTTATTGAGCGAAGGTTCAGGTAAGGTTGAGATACTTTTTGCCTATATGTCGATAATTAATATTGGTATTCTTGTTATTTCGTTCCGGAAATACTGGAAATCACTATACTATGCTGCTTTTATATTGACGTGGTTAGTGTTTGGCACTTGGTATGGTCAATCGTATGTGGCTGATTCACACTTTAATATCGGTTTGTTATTCGAGACAGTATTTTTTCTTTTATTCTATGTCTCGTTTCTGGCTTATAAAATTTTCCGCAATAAGACTTTCGAAATCGATGATATTGTACTTTTGTTAGTAAACTCGTTTGTGTTTTATGCTTTTGGTTATTCCATATTGGGCACTACTAAAGTGGACGAGAATTTCCAAGGTTTATTTACTATAATAAATGCCGTAATTCATTTAATTGCCTCATTTATTGTGTATAAACAAAAGTTGGCCGATAAAAATCTGCTGTTGTTAATTTTGGGTTTAGTGGCTGTATATGTTACAATTACCATTCCAGTTCAGTTCGACGGCAGTTGGGTGACACTACTTTGGCTTGGCGAAACATTGGTGTTGTTTTATATAGGACGTATAAAGCAAAGTGCAATCTACGAAAAAT
>CAIWIS010000114.1 GCA_903912795.1 uncultured Bacteroidales bacterium | reverse complement strand
TGGATTTTTCACAGTTTCCTCCTCGGTGCTACCAATCAGCATATTAAACCGATAGCGTGAGTAAGTAGCTGTGGTATTCATAAATAGTTTGTTGTTGATAATGCGATTCCAGCGCATGGCCGTAATCAAATTTCCCCAGTTCCAGTCGAGTTGCATTCTGCTTTCGTTGGAGGTGTTTGACTGAACATTGTAACTGTCCTGAAAATCGCTGTAAACCACATCGTCGCCCATATATGCACTTAAATACAGGCGGTCTTTGTCGCTAAATTTATGACTTACTTTTGCATTCAAATCGTAGAAATAATAGCCCGCTTTTACATCGCCTCCGACTGCGTTTTCAGCTTTGGCAGCTAACTTAATGGCTGGTTGTGCCAATATATCCAAATAGGTGCGGCGAGCAGAGATATTAAAGGTAGTTTTATCGGAAAATAGCGGACCTTCGAGGTTAATTTTCGAAGATATCAATCCCACCGTTACATTTCCTTTTAGTTTTTGGTTATTTCCATCGTTCATCCTGATGTCTACCACCGACGAAAGTCTTCCACCAAAGCGTGCAGGAAAGCCACCTTTGTATAGCGTTACGTTTTTAATGGCATCGGCATTGAAAGCCGAAAAGAAACCCGCAGCATGATTTACGTTGTAAATTGGAACTCCATCGAGTAAAAACAAGTTTTCGTCGGGACCACCACCACGTACATAAAATCCGGCAGAGCCTTCTGTACCCGCTTTAACTCCGGGAAGCAACTGAAGCACTTTTATCACATCCGTTTCGCCAAAAAGCACAGGAACCGATTTTATCAAACTCACAGGCACTTCGATGGTACTCATTTGCGAGCCTTTTACGCCAATTTCTTTTTTGGTACCCAATACCGTAATTTCCGACAGCGTAGTATGTTGCTTCAACCGAATGTTTATAACCGTATCTTTGGTTAGTTTAAAATTCAGACTTTGCGTACTGTAGCCAATATACGAAAACTGCATTGCCACGCTTCCCCGAGGCAAAGTGATGGAGAAAAATCCGTAATCGTTGGTTACAGCCCCTTTTTTAGCATTGCTATCAAATACCGAAGCATTGATTAGCGTTTCGTTTGTTGCACCATCGGTAATATAACCACTGATAGTAGCATTTTGACTAAAAACGCTGATTGACAACAAAATGCAAAATAATAGATAATTTAGTTTGTTCATGAAAGGAATAAATGTTTGATTAATATGTTTGAAAATTTAAATTTTTATATCGACTTCTAGTTTGAGATGTGCTTCGAAAAACTCAGGATACCCAACTCTGAAGTTGAAAGGTAAGATATTGAAAGCTGTTTTTTGATTCTTAGTTATCAATCGGAAACCTCCACCAAAGTTTCCACCTAAATGATAATCGTGCACATAATGTGAGTTTTGGGTATTGGAACTGCCGTATCCATTGCCATAGCCTGAATAACCTACATAATCATAATAACCTCCACTTCCTACATATCCTTGTGTTTTTCCTGCTTCAATTCCGGCATAAATAACCACCGAGAAGCGTTTAATACGGATTAAATCATAGTTTAAATTGGCATTTAAATTAATCGAATTAAAATACTGGTCGGCTTGGTCGGTTATAAACATAGGACTGTAAAAACCGAGACTCAAATTAGGATTAAAACGCAATCGGTCTTTCCAGATATCACGCTGATAACCCACCGAATACATCGTACCCGTCCCTATGCAGTTTTCACTTTGCGACATACCCACACCCACACCAAATTTAAATGATTGGTTTTTAGACTCCTGCGAATTTACAATTAAAGTTGCAAACAGAAAAATGGATATGATAATTGATTTGATGTTCATATATATATAATTGTTTGTTTGCTATTCAACTCTTTCTAATTCAACCCCTTCCACGGGCATAAATTTTATTATACCGGCTTTGCCGGCAAAAAACACCTTTATAGGAGTGTTGCTGTTTATTTTATTCTTAATACTTGAATAATCTAATTCAATAATATCGAAATAAGTTTTATTTGCAACTACCAATGAGTCGTAAAATCTTATTTTTGGCTTTACTTTCGATGTTACTTTTTTTGTTCGAAAATTATATTCAAAACGATTATTGTCATCAAAATCATTTTTTGAAAGATTGTTGCTGTCTTCACACCATTTTACTTCGAGTGTTGTTTCATTTCCATAACTACCGGCTATTCTGTATCTGAAATGATAATCATTTAATACCGATTTGTAAGAAATACTAAATGTTTCGGCGTAAGCAATACCCGAAATATATCCCGCTCCTATAAAGCTTCTGTGATATAAATAATATGGCTCTTCTGTGTTGAAAAAATAATCCCGTTCGACAACAAAGTGTTCTTTAATAAGCATATTATCAACAAAATCAATGTGATTCTGAGTTGTATCAGTCAAGTATTTGCGTACTACTTCATCTATGTAATAATACTTCCCATTTATATCTTCCACTTCACAAGCAGTAAATGAAAAGGACAGAATGCTGATAAAAGAAAAGAAAAGGTGCTTATTTAATTGAAAATGTTTCATTATTTCTTAATTTAATTTGTAATAAACCTTTTGAGTTACATACTACCGATTTTAGTGATCCACCCAATGTGTCGATTTGATAACTAAACTGTGATTCAATTACATTGAAGTATTTTTTCCCGTTTATATTCATTGAATCGTAATACACCTCATTGACAGGATTAATGATGAAATTTCCATTTTTGAGATAATCAAGGTAAATTGTATGATTG
This sequence comes from uncultured Bacteroidales bacterium, assembly GCA_903912795.1. Classification (GTDB taxonomy): domain Bacteria; phylum Bacteroidota; class Bacteroidia; order Bacteroidales; family Paludibacteraceae; genus Paludibacter. Next base: position 1,106 of record CAIWIS010000114.1, on the reverse strand, counting down.
TTTAAATATACGCTTAGTGTTTTTATTGAGTCTGTATAAATATAATTAAATGTGCCAGCTATACTATCATGAATTGATGAATTTGAGTTTAAGGTGCCCAAATTTACTTCTAATGTCATTTTGGGATATGTCGATGACATTTTTAACGATTTTGTTTGATAGGCAATATAATTTCCACTAAAATCAAAAAAGGGTTTTGGCTCATCATATTGTCGTCCAAACGAAGTTTTTACATCGTTTACAGTAAAGTTAAAATTGTAACCGTTAGAGTGCACAAAACCAACCTTTTGCCCCAGATAATAAGGCATAAATCCTTTTTCGAAGTCTGTGAGATACACTCTACTTGTTTCTATCGATTTATCACAGGAATAAAATGATACTACAATCAGGAGTGAAAGAAGATATTTAAACTTAAGTATTTCTAAAATCTTACGAGTTAAATTCATAATTAAATTGTTTTTTATATGATTTGAAAATAGAGTCACGCTTCTCATTTTGCAAAACGATAACTAACTCCGACAACAAAATCGCTATTGTTAAGCAGCAAATTTCCAGACTGTTGCAGGAAGACAGAAAACCTATCGTAGATATATATGATATTTGATGAATAACCAAAGTCGAAAAACACACTTGGGTATGAAGTTACGAAGCCACCAGAGAAATTAAACCCTATACTGCTCTTTTTAAAATAATAATCGGCTCCAAATGTCTGACTTATAGTTGTAGTGACAAAATTATTGATGATTCCCAAAGCAGCCAATTGTTCGTTTTTGTAACGTGCATATTCGCCATTTTCGTATAGTACCGAAAACCGTCCGCCAATGGGACGCAGGGCAAACCTGCCAATAGGAATATTGAGCTGTACATCGGCACTCGTTCCAAAGCCATAGTAATTTTTGTTGTCAATATCTCGTGGATTATTGTTTAGATAATCCGCAATTTTAATATTTCCCATATAGGCAAAAGCACCGTATGATGTATTGAAATATTTACGTGTATATGTTTGATAGATATTAACTTGTCCCAAATCATTACCAATAATGTCGTTATACATGTTAAGATAATGTGTGTTTGAATACTTACCACCAACATAGCTGGTGGTAAAT
>CAIWIS010000113.1 GCA_903912795.1 uncultured Bacteroidales bacterium | reverse complement strand
GGATCATATTATGTCGAAACTTTGACCAACGAAATTGCAGCTCAGGCTTGGAAAATCTTCCTCGAAGTAGAAGATAATGGTGGTTTCTTTGCTGCTATCAAAGCCGGAACAGTTCAAAAAGCTGTTAAAGCTACAGCAACAAGCCGCCTGAAATCAGTTTCAAGTCGCCGCGAAGTATTATTGGGTACCAACCAGTTCCCTAACTTTGCTGAATTTGCTGCTGCTAAAGTAGAAATTGCCAAAGCTGCTGCTGATTGTGATTGCAATCATACAGCTATCGAAACTTTGGTTCCTGTACGTGCTGCCGAAGAGTTCGAAGCATTGCGCTTTGCAACCGAGGCTGCTGCAAAACGTCCAAAAGCATTTATGTTGACTATTGGGAACTTAAATATGCGTTTGGCGCGTGCTCAGTTCTCTTGTAACTTCTTTGCTTGTGCAGGTTACGAAGTGGTTGATAATCTTGGTTTCAAAACCATCGAAGAAGGTGTAAATGCTGCTATGGAAGCTAATGCTGATATTATTGTTCTTTGCTCAAGCGACGAAGAATACACAGAACTTGCTCCTGCTGCTTACGAAGCTTCAAAAGGCAAAGCAATTTTAGTAGTTGCTGGTGCACCTGCCAATATGGACGAACTCAAAGCACAAGGCATTGAACATTTTGTAAATGTAAAATCGAATGTGCTAGATACATTGAAAGAGTTTAACCAAAAGCTCGGTGTCAACTAAGCTTATCGCATTTTGCGATAAGCTTTAAATATTGATATTATGGAACTTCAATTAATTCAAAATAAAATTTTCGAATTACGAGGATTAAAGGTTATGTTTGATTTTGATTTATCGACCTTGTATGGGGTGGAAAATCGAATATTGAAGCAAACCGTTAAAAGAAATATTGAACGCTTCCCTAGCGATTTTATGTTTCAGCTTAGTAAAAATGAATGGCAAGAGCTTATCACAATTTGTGATAACCTACCCGAAAATGCAAAATTTAGTCCAGCCACACCTTATGCATTTACGCAAGAAGGGGTTGCAATGTTATCTGGCATTTTACGTTCACCAATTGCTATTCAAATTAATATCAATATAATGCGTGCTTTTGTTGTAATTCGTAATTATGCATTAGTAGCCACTACAACAGAGAAAGAATTAATTGCTATCAAAAAGCAAATTAAGGCTTTAACTGAAGATATGGAGAGCCTAGGTAAGGAACATGAAGAGTATGATAAACAATTCGACGATATTTACATCGCTTTATCTGAGTTAGCCACTAGTCATAAACAAATTGATAAACCCCGAAATCCAATTGGATTCGATGTAAAAAAGAATCATAACCAAAAATAAGAGCTTATCGCAAATTGCGACAACCTCACAAAAAATATTTAGTAAAAATTGAATTTAGAATCATTTTAATTGACAGTTCTTGTCTTGCATCTTGGTTCTTGATTCTAAAAATCTAAAAAAAAATGAAACCAAATTTTAAAGAAATAAATATCAAAGAAATTTCAAACATAGGCATAGCTCCTAAAGTTGAAAGTACATGGTTGACCCCTGAGCTTATTCCGGTGAAACCATTTTATACAAAAGAAGACATTGCCGGCATGGAGCATTTGAATTATGCCGCCGGTCTTCCTCCTTATTTGCGCGGACCTTACTCGGTAATGTACGCTATGCAACCCTGG
>CAIWIS010000112.1 GCA_903912795.1 uncultured Bacteroidales bacterium | reverse complement strand
CTAAAAAAACACTTCAATAACATGAACTCAACATCTCAAAAACTATCTATCAAAGAAAAAGTTGGATACAGCTTGGGCGATACCGCTTCACATTTCGTGTGGGATATGGTGGGCTTTTGGCTCTTGTTTTTCTACACCGATATTTATGGAATTTCGGCAGCTGCAGCGGGTACAATTATGATGATTGCGCGTTTTTGGGACATGGCTATCGACCCAATTATCGGCGTGGTTTCCGACCGCACCAATACGCGTTGGGGGAAATTCCGTCCGTATATTCTTTTCGGAGCTATACCGTATGCCGTGTTGGCTATTCTGACTTTTACCACGCCCGATTTTGGTGAAGTGGGTAAGATTATTTACGCCGGAGCAACCTATGTGCTGTTGATGACCGCTTATGCATTTATCAACTTGCCGTATTCTGCCCTTGGAGCTGTAATGTCGGCTGATACTTACGAGCGTGCCGGACTAAATACTTATCGGTTTATTGCCGGTTTTATCGGACAATTTGTGGTAACGGGATTGGCACTAACGTTGGCCAAATATTTTGGTGGTGGCGACAAAGCACAAGGTTTTCAGTACACCGTATTTTTGTTTGCAGGCTTGAGTTTGGTATTCTTTTTTATCACTTTCAAAACTACCAAAGAGCGTGTTCAACCGCCAAAAGAACAAAAAAATTCGTTGAAAGAAGATATAAGCAATTTATTTAAAAATAAGGCATGGGTTATTCTGGCAATTGTGGGCATCGTTTCGTTTATTATGTTCGCCATGCAAAATGCAGCTATTGCGTATTATTTCAAATACTATCTCGGTCGCGAAGATAATGTGCAGTGGTTTAACGTGATAGGAACTATAGCACTAATTGTTGCATTGCCGTTGTCGAAACCGCTAGCAAAACGTTTTGGAAACAAAAACGTATTTATCGGTAGTTCGCTTATTTCGGGCTTGTTTTTTATATTGATTTACCTGCCCGGAATTACGGATTTGACCACCATTTACGTATTCAATATTATTGCCAAAATGGCTTATGCACCAGCTGTACCGCTGCTTTGGACTATGATTGCCGACTCAGCCGATTATGGCGAATGGAAAAGCGGTCGCCGCTCCACAGGTTTGTATTTTTCGGCTGCTGTATTTGCTCAAAAAGCCGGTTGGGGAATTGGTGCAGCCATTGCAGGTTGGATTTTGACCATTTCTCAATTTATACCTAATGTAGAACAAACCGAAACCGCGATTACAGGAATTAAATTGCTTGTTTCAGTTATTCCGGGAATTCTATATATGTCGTGCGCTATTTTCATGATATTCTATAAAATTGACACCAAAACCACCGATCTGATGAAGAAAGATTTGGATGCCAAACGAGCTTTAGAGCAATAATATATGAAACACATAGGCATAGAGTTCACAATAGACGGAATAAAAATGTCTTTGTAATTTATAATCAAATTATATTTATTAAAAATGAACAACTTATTTATTGGAAACAATCCGGTTAGTACAAAAAAACAAGAAATTGAAGGACAATTTGTCCAAATTGAAGGTGAAAAATACTATCAAATAACAAACTACGACGGCATGCAGCCGTTTTTTATCAGTTTGGCGAGCGACTCCAACCATTGGATGTATATTGCGAGCACGGGTGGATTGACAGCCGGTCGCAAAAATCCCGACATGGCGCTCTTCCCCTATTACACCGACGATAAAATTAGCGAATCGGCCGAAATAACCGGTAGTAAAACTATTTTGCATGTAAGTAAAGACGCAAAACAATATTTGTGGGAACCGTTTTCGGAACGTAATAAAGGCGTTTACAAATTGGAACGTTCTATTGCCAAAAGCACCATTGGAAATAAGCTTATTTTTACAGAAAAAAATCTTGATTTGGGGTTGACATTCAGTTATACATGGATGAATGCCGACGATTTTGGTTGGGTGAAAAAAAGTGTATTGACAAATGAAAATCCGAAAGAAATTGAAGTCCAAATAGTTGACGGATTGCAAAATATTTTGCCTTCCGGCATCGATAAATTCACACAAAACACATTTTCGACACTCGTAGATGGGTATAAAAAGACCGAATTGATCGAAGATTCAACCTTGGCACTTTACCGCATGGAAGCCATTTTGGTGGATCGACCTGAACCGAGCGAATCGTTGCGTGCCAATACGGTTTGGAGCGTTGGGTTGGAAAATGCAACATTTTTGCTAAGTTCTTCGCAGTTAAATGCATTCCGAAATGGCAAAAACACTGCTCCTGAAACAGAAGCAAAAGGAGTTCGTGGTGCCTATTTTGCGTGTAAAAACATTAATTTGGAGGCTAATTCGTCTAAAACCTGGTATTTTCTAGCCG
>CAIWIS010000111.1 GCA_903912795.1 uncultured Bacteroidales bacterium | reverse complement strand
GAAAAACATGGGTATGATTAGTGGCGGCGTACTGTTGGCTACGAGTCCGTGGTTTTCGGCATTTTCTGAGCAAAAGCATACCGTAGGCAGCAAAGCACGCATAGGTATTATTGGTCCCGGCTCTCGTGGCCAATTTTTAATGAGTTTTTTGGTTCAAAACCCCAAAGTGGAAATTGTGGCTGTATGCGATACCTACAAACGATCGATTGATGCTGCTCTCAAAATGGCTCCTAAAGCTAAAGTGTATACCGATTATAAAAAGTTGCTCGAAGATAAAAATGTAGATGCAGTGCTTATAGCCACTCCTCTTTATTTGCATTACGACATGGCAATGGATGCTTTTGATGCAGGTAAACATGTGTTTTGCGAAAAAGCCATTGCCTATAGCATGGACGAAACACACAAAATTTATCAGAAGCATAAAAAAACAGAGAAAATATTTTTTGTTGGTCAACAACGCCTTTTCGACCCTCGATATATTCACGCCATGGAAATGACACATGCTGGCAAGTTTGGCGAAATAGAAGGAATAAGGACTTTTTGGAACCGAAATAATGATTGGCGCAGACCAATACCTGCTGATGCTACTGATAAACAGATTAATTGGCGACTTTACCGCGATTGCTCCAAAGGTATTATGACCGAATTGGCATGCCATCAACTACAAATAGGAACATGGGCTATGCGCGAAATTCCTGAAAAGGTAATGGGCCATGGCGCATTAACATATTGGAAAGAGAAGCGTGAAGTATACGACAATGTCAGTTGCATTTATGTATTCGAAAGTGGCGTAAAAATGAATTTTGATTCAATACTTTCCAATAAGTTCTATGGTTTGGAAGAACAAATTCTTTGCACAAAAGGAACAATCGAGCCCGAAAAAAGCAAATATTATTTTGAGGAAATTCCACCTGCACCTGCGTTTTTGCAAATGATGAATGATGTGGAACATGCGGTTTTTGGTTCACTACCATTTGCTGGTACAAGTTGGGTGCCCGAAACAGCAAATACAAACGAAGGACATTATTTATTGGATAAAAAGCCTGAATCGGATGGCACTTCGCTCTTGCTCGAAGCATTTGCCGAAGCTGTAATTACAGGCAAACAACCACCGCTTATTGCCGAAGAAGGCTATTATGCAACACAACTTTGTTTGCTTGGCCATCAAGCTATGAAGGAAGAAAGAACATTGATTTATCCTGACATGTATAAAATTGATTATCTGAATCACAAACAGTAATTTACTATTTAATAAAATGAAGGATTTTACAATTTCCGGAAATAGAGTAATACGAGAACTGATAATATTTCTTATCTGTTTTATAATTGCGTTTTTAACAAATGTAATTGCCATAATTATTTACAAAACACACTTTTCCGAATTACTTACCTCCTTACATTATGTCCTTATTTTCAGTTTTGTGATTTATTTTGTTTCTACTTTCATACGCTTACTTATAGCGCCTATTAAGTATTTGATACTACCAAAAAAAATTGAAAAAAAGAAGCACAATCGCCGCATACGTGCCAATTACAAACCAATGAAATTATAATAATTTGCAGTACACACAGCAAAACTTTGCCGGAGATAAAAAGCTTTTTTATGCCTGGTTCGAAGCCATGTATACCCGCATTGATATAGCTTTATGCGTGCCTGCCGAGCGTAAAGATTTGGTGGATATAGTTTCCGAAATGGAAGTCTTGATTCAAAAATACGAACGTATTGGAAATAGATTTAACCCCCAAAGTGAGATTAGTTACGTGAACCGTAATGCGGTTGACAATGAGTTATCCATTTCTATTGAACTTTTTAACTTGCTCAAAGAGTGTCAGTTGCACAATGAAAATACAGCAGGATATTTCGATATTTCAGTATATTCCACATCAGGGTTACGAAAAGATAAAGTTGCTTATCGATTAAATTCAGCTACTATTGCAATTCAGTTTTCGTACGAAGGCGTTATGCTCGATCTATCGGGTTTTTTAAAAGGATATGTGCTTGGCAAATTAATTGAAATTGCTGATAACTATCGGATTGATAATATGTTGATTAACGTTGGGAACAGCTCAATTTATGCCAAAGGCAATCATCCTGTTGGAGTAGGTTGGAAAATTAAGATTCCTGAAAACGATACTGAAATTGTGTTGAATAACCAATGTTTAACTACCTCGGGCAATAGTGAGTTAACAAAATGGCCAATAATGAATCCATTAAATGGCGATGTGGTGAAAAACAAAAAGATGGTTTCGGTAATTACTAACTTTCCGGATCAAGGCGAAGTACTTTCAAAAGTGTCGTATATAGCGCCTCTAGCTGATCTCAATATAATTCTAGAACGCTTCGATGCTAAATTAATTTCTTCTGAAATTGAATCTTAATCCATTTTTAGCATTCCAAAATATTGTAAAATTGAACTAGTGTAAGCAATTTTCATATGAAAAGCGGCCTTTGGTAAAAATTCCAAAGGCCGCTTCATTTATTTCAATATCTACTTGAATTATCTATTAATATCTGTAATGTTCTGGTTTGTAAGGACCATTAGCATCAACGCCAATATAAGCAGCTTGATCTGGAGTTAACACGGTTAGTTTTACGCCGAGTTGTTCCAAGTGAAGGCGAGCCACTTCTTCGTCCAAATGTTTAGGTAAGCGGTATACATCAACAGGATAATCTTTGGTATAAAGTTCAATTTGCGCCAAAGTTTGATTTGTAAATGAGTTGCTCATTACAAATGATGGGTGGCCTGTTGCACAACCTAAATTTACTAAGCGACCATCAGCCAAAAGCAAAACACATTTTCCGTCCGGGAAAATATATTTATCTACTTGTGGTTTGATATTTACACATTCAATGCCTGGGTATTGTTTCAGTTTCTCAACCTGAATTTCGTTGTCAAAATGTCCGATATTGCAAATAATAGCAGCATCTTTCATTTTTTCGATATGCTCAATACGAATAATATCTTTGTTTCCAGTTGTTGTAACATAAATATTTCCTTCGGCCAATGCGTCTTCGATTGTAGTAACTCTAAATCCTTCCATCGAAGCTTGTAAAGCACAAATTGGGTCAATTTCGGTTACAATTACACGTGCACCATAAGCCAACATGGAGCGAGCACAGCCTTTACCTACATCGCCGTATCCACATACCACTACAACTTTGCCCGCCAACATTACATCGGTTGCGCGTTTAATACCATCGGCTAGCGATTCGCGGCAGCCATACAAATTATCAAATTTCGATTTTGTAACTGAGTCGTTTACATTAAATGCTGGGAAAAGCAATGATCCTTCTTCGAGCATCTGATACAAGCGGTGAACTCCTGTAGTTGTTTCTTCGGAAACGCCTTTAATACTTGGAATCATCCGTCCCCAAATACTGCTATCTTCTTTCAATACATCTTTTAGAATGGCATATAACAATCTTTCATCGTCGGTGCCAGCAGCTTTATCAAGCACACTTGCATCTTTTTCGGCAGCACCACCTATGTGTATCATCATGGTTGCATCGCCACCATCATCCACAATTACAGTTGGTCCATTGTGACCTTCAAATGTCAAGGCTTGCAGTGTACACCACCAGTATTCTTCTAAAGTTTCACCTTTCCATGCAAAAACGGGAACTCCCGCAGCAGCAATAGCAGCAGCAGCATGATCTTGTGTGGAATAGATATTGCAGCTACACCAACGCACTTCAGCACCCAATTCAACCAAGGTTTCAATAAGAACGGCTGTTTGAATTGTCATGTGCAACGAACCCATTATCCGAGCTCCTGCAAGTGGTTTCAGTTTTCCGTATTTGGCACGCAATGCCATTAAGCCCGGCATCTCTTTTTCGGCTAATTCAATTTCTTTTCGACCAAAATCGGCCTGCGACATATCAGCTACTTTGTAAGCTAATGCACTGAATAAAGGAGTTATACTCATTTTATTTATTTTCTGTTTTATATTTTTAATTTTCTAATTTCTAAAAACGGCTACAAAGTTACTTATTTTTTTGCGATAGATAAAATGCTGCCTAAAAAAACAACATTTCAAGCTTGAGTTGAAATTTATTTAGTAATTTTCAACTTTTATCATTCTCAAATTAAACCTTTTATGTATTGAATTGTCATAATAAGTGGCGTGATAACGATTTTAATTCTGATTTATTTTACTTTTCGAAAAAAATGCTACAAAAAGTTGAAATAAATTAGTGCAAAATGCTACATAGAATAAAAAAATCACTATATTTGTCGGCTGATGTTCAATTTGTTAAATATTTTCTACTTCAATATATCGTTTTTGTTATTAGTCAATCTCACGACAGTGTGTGAGTATTTTTTTAGGTTAGTTAACGTTCAAAATTTTTACGTTTATGAAAACTTCATTAAAAGCAATCATAGTGCTTGCACTTAGCAGCTTTACATTGCTTAACTACAGTGCTACGATCCAAGTATCGGCACCAAATAATTTGTATACTTTTGTAAATTCGATGAATGATGGCGATATCATTGAACTAACCACCTCGGGTGGAAATTATTTATGGACAGGGCAGGTAACTGTTTCGGTCGAAAAAGCCATCACCATACGTGCTAAAAGCAGTCTAACAACACGTCCAATTGTTGCATTTTCAGGAACTACCGGCAGTTTTATACGCTACAATAGCACTTCTGCATCGTGGACTTCCAAAAAATGGACTTTCGAAGGTATTGAATTTGATGGATTTAATGCAGCATCGAGTTTTTATGCAAATGGTTTCTTTGTGCAAAATATTACAAACCTTGCTTATGGAATTAATGTTGACGTAAAAAATTGTGTTTTTAAAAATATTGGTGCTCGCACATTTACTTATCAAGGTGGAGGTGCTCCAAGCAATGCTACAACCGCTCAAGGTGGCGACATTACAATTCGTGATTCTGAATTTCGAAATATCTTTCAAGGAGTTTTGTCGGCAAATTCAACCCTCACATACAATCCTGACAACATGACTTTCTGGAACTGTTTGTTTGTTGGCCCAGGTATCAACGGTAATAATATTCGCTTTATCGAAACATCTAGGCCTGAGTATAATAGTTATCAAATTGACCATTGTACGTTTGTTAACTCTAACCAACGTGAGCTTTACTTGCCTAATACACAAAGCACTTCGTATATTCGCAATAGTCTTTTTGTAAATGGATACAATACAACAAGCACAAACAATTACAATGTGCAAATTGGGGCCGATTGTGGAATTTATTATACTGCTCCTGGAGGCAACCGCACAACTATTTACCCATTTAGTACTGCAGCCCGCATAGTTAATCCTGTATTAGATAATGTAACAGGAATAGCTACAGCTACCACTTACCGCACTGGAACGACAGATGGTTTGCCTACAGGTTTTTTTGGCAATCAAATAATATGTACCGAAACCGAACTTACCGAATTAAGTTATACGGGTGGAGCAGGCCCTTCGGCTACAAAATTATTTTATGTGTCGGCTACACGATTGACTAATAATATTTCTATTGCCGCACCTGTAAATTTCGAAATTTCACTTGCTGCAACTTCTGGTTTTACTTCTTCTCCTATTGTAGTTACACAAACTGCAGGCAAAGTTAATTCTACTCCAATTTACGTTCGTCTCAAAGCTGGATTGAATAGCAATCTCTATACGGGAAATCTTCAAATTACTTCTGTTGGAGCAGCTTCACGCACTATTAGTCTTTCGGGTACTGTTGTAAGTGGTCCAACAATTTTCACTTCCACATCTTCACTTGTAGGGTTTAGTTATACAGCTGGTACAGGTCCATCCAATCAACTATCCTTTGTTATAAATGCTGCATCCCTCACTAACAATCTAATTGTTTCGGCTCCAACCAATTACGAAATATCATTAAATTCGGGAGCTAGTTTTGTAGGAGGCAGCTCATTAAATATTGCTCAAATTGGAGGAAAAGTAAATAATTTGAATGTTTTTGTAAGGCTGAAATCGGGCTTGGCACAAGGAAGTTATACTGGAGACTTATCAGTTACATCCACGGGCGCAACATCCAAATCAGTAGCTGTGAGTGGTTTAATTCAAGCTGCTCCAGTGGTGCTTACTGTTTCAAAAACAGCATTAATAAATTTCACGTACAGCAATGGCAATGGCCCATCTGCTATACAGTCGTTTACTGTAAATGGTAGTGGATTAACTTCCAATATTAAAGTTACAGCACCTGTTAATTACGAAATTTCATTTTTTACTGGTACATCGTTCTCAGGAGCAAGTACGCTTTCGATAGCTCCTGTTAATGGAAATGTATCGCTTACCAACATCTACTTGCGTATGAAACGCGATTTAGCTGTAGGTACATATACAGCCAAAGCTACTATCGAAACAACTGGAGCTACTACCAAAGAAATAAACCTATCGGGCTTTGTTACCGAAGCTACTGGTATTACTGTTACAACTACTACGCTCAATGGATTTGAATACATTGTTGGCAATGGCCCATCAGCTGAAAAATCATTCGATATGACTGGTGTAAATCTAACAAATTATGTTTTAGTTACTGCTCCTGCCAACTATGAAGTATCAACTTCTACCGGGTTCGCATTTTCAGGTGCAGGACAAATGATGCTTGATCAAGCGTCGGTAAATGGACAAACCTTACGTATTTATGTTCGCCTTATTGGTGGATTAAATGCTGGTGGATACAATGGAAATCTTACAGTAAGTTCGAGTGGTGCTGCTACAAAATCAATTTCTATTGTAGGTAATGTGTACAATTCAACAGTTGTAATTCGTGAACCAGCAGTATATCCAACACGTTTTTCGAATTATACTTTGACAAATAAATGGATGTTCTCCAAATATACTTCCAATTACAGTTTAGGAAATGAGTTGGTGGCAGCTTCGAACATGGCACGAGGTATGACAGTATGGAACGGGAAAATGATTTTTGCGGATAGAGGAAATAAGCAAATTGTGGTTGTAAACGGACAAACTGGCCTGAAGGAAACAGCCATTCCTCTTAACCCATCCATGTTTACATATATTGGACGTAATGTGGCAAATACAGCTGACAGTACTTTTATTGCTGGGACTTACATGCACAACGACATAAAAATTGACAATGCCGGTAATGTACTGATTGCTAATTTAATTACAGCAAACACACAGCGCTACCAAATTTATAAAATTGATATGGCTACCGGAAATGGAACATTGGTAATAGATCAATCCAATTTAGCTAATCTTTTCCCATTAGCCACTACCATGCGTTTCGATGCATTTGGTGTTTGGGGAGATGTAAATTCCGATGCTGTTATTTATGCTGCTAATAGCGCTGCCTCTTCGATGGAAGTGTATAAATGGACTATATCAGGTGGTATTGTAAGTGTTCCTTCGGTTATTCGACTGGACAACACTACAATTGGAACCTATTTTACAGGCATTGAGAGTCTTGGTGGAAGTGCGCATGTTTACCCTGTATCGGCCGATAATTTTTATGTTGATGGTGGTGGCACATATCCAACCTTGGTAAATAGCTCAGGCGCTGTTCTCGATGGATTTTACCGTCAGTCTTCGGCATTGAAAGATACGGTAACAGCTCCGGGTCAAAGTTGGTACATGAATACTGGAAATAATGGAATGGCTCAATTTACGATGGGTGGCAATCATTTTTTGGTTACCTCGGCAACTAATACAACTGGAGTTCCAGCTTCAGCATTCCGTCTGTTTAAATTTTCGGACAACACTAAATCCTTTGTAAATTTGGATTGTATGTGGACTTTCCCACAGGCAGGTATGGGTGTGACAACCAATGGTTATCGCACTGCAATTCCAATGGTTACAGTTAGTGGTTATTCAGCCAATATTTATGTTTATTGTGGCGAAAATGGCTTTGGAATGTACGAGCTAAACATGAATCCTTTATCCACCGAATTGGATGAAAACCAACCTACAAACAATAAGATTAGTGTGATAAATCAGGAGTTTAGAATAAATGAACCTGCTCAACAATTTGAAGTTTACAGCATTACTGGTCAATTGTTGCTGTCGGCTGTTAATGTGTCGAAGCTAGATCGGAAGAGCACACGTCTGAACTCCAGTCACGAATTCGTATCTCGTATG
>CAIWIS010000110.1 GCA_903912795.1 uncultured Bacteroidales bacterium | reverse complement strand
TGTCTTCCTTGTTAGGTAATACAATGCTTCCTTGTTAGGTAATACAAGACATCATTGTTAGTAGCACTACTAATAGCGTATTAGTAGTGCTACTAATTGTGCATTAGTAACATTACTAATGGTTGTTTAGTAGCGTTGAGTCCAAACATACCCTTATGAAACATTATTACCGCTTAATGATATAATTGTTGTAGCCACAATACAGATATTATTTCTATTTTTGTGCTTTCAAGTTCGTAGTTAATTTAAAATCGAAATATGACAAAAAAGCACCTTGCCGGCATTGCATTCGTTGTAATGCTGATAACATCCCCGCTTACAGCTCAATCCCGTAAATTTTATCAGGAGCCTACGTGGCAACCACGTATTTTTTTGCCTTACGATGAGGTGATTAAGGGTAATTTTTGTCCACCATCGCCCGAAGTACCTCTGACCTATAACGACCCGACCTTTGATGAAAGCCGACTGAGCAAAGTGCCTGCGCCCGGAGTGCATCCGCGTGTGCTGATTACACCTACCGATTTGGAAGTGATTCGACAGAAAGTGGCTTTGGGTGATAATGCACCATTGGCGTTTAAGGTAATGTGGGAACGCGAAAAGCGCAAACAAAATGCTTTTTATGCCCTTGTAACCAAAAACGATAAACTCGGAAAAGAATTAGCCGGATTATTGGTTGAAAAGCTCAAAAACTTAGAAAAAAAACTGCCTGAACTAGAAAAACAGCCTGATACAGAGAATTTGTGGTCGGTGGAGCGCTCCATAGTGGCGCAGGGAAATCCCGATCCGCCTACCGAAATTTGGGATTTGCTGGATTACGATTATTTGTACGATTGGTTGAAACCAACCGAGCGGGAATTTGCCCGACAGATCATTGCCCGCATTACTGCCCGCCGCTTTTCGAATTACATGATGTACCCCGACCATTTTATGATAAATAACCATCAGGGTTTTGGGATGGAGTATGTGCGACTGATGTTGCTTATCGAAGGCGAAAAAGGATTTAACAAGGCAATTTTCGACCGTACCTGTCACAAAGCAAATGCCATGCTTAGTTGGTTTTTGGATAAAGATGGCATGTGTTACGAAACTATCAAAGGCTGGCTCAATATTTCGGCATTTACTGCAGTTGGACTGCGCGAACGCAACCTGCTGAAACACGATCATTTGCAGGCAAAAATGCGTTTTTTCCTTTCAGCCATTCATTGGGAAAACGGAAAATGGCTCATTCGAGACGAAATGCGCGCTTCAGCATTTCATGTGATTTGGATGATGCACTATTTCCATCCGCAGGACGAAAAAATTGATTTTCTGTATCAATCTACTTTTTCGTCGCACGATTTCCTGACCGATGCTAATGCCAAATGGCCGAATCCGGTAGGAATTTGCTCGGAACTGTTGCTGCTTTACGCCGATGCGGGCATGACTGACAAAAACGGAAAACCAACCGATTGGACTTTGCAAGCCAATATTGATAAACTAAAATTGCCGGTAACATGGAAAGATGACCAACGTGGGTATGTGTATGCACGAAACTCGTGGAAAAAAGACGATTTGCATTTTGCTTTTGCCTGCAAGCAAGATTTCTTTTACGGCGGACACGAAGGCTCTGAAAATAATCGTATTATACTTTGGAAAGATGGTGTTAACTGGATTAAGGACAACGATATGTTGGCTACCAAAGCAACTTTTTTGCAAAATATGCTTACGGTGGATGGAAAAGGTCAGCAATGGCCTCCGGTTGCCGGCACATGGCTTGGTGTTACTGAATCCAAAGATGGTTTAACTGCTGCCGGCGATGGCAAAGACGGTT
>CAIWIS010000109.1 GCA_903912795.1 uncultured Bacteroidales bacterium | reverse complement strand
TGAACATTATGGCGACTGCGAAGCTCCATGTCAGCGCGTGTGTCCGGCAGAAATGGATATTCCTTTGATGAACCGACTGATTGCTGCCAACAAGATGGACGAAGCGTTGAAAAATGTGGCTGAAACCATTGCTTTGCCTTCCATTCTGGGTTATATTTGTCCCGCTCCCTGCGAAAAAGCTTGTCGCCGTAAAGATATTGACGAACCTGTTTCAATTTGTTTATTGAAACGTTTTACAGGTGAAAATGAGAATATTAAATCTGTAATATTACCCAAAAATGGCATAAAAGTAGCCGTAATTGGAGCAGGGCCAGCCGGATTAGCTACGGCGTATTATTTGGCACTGAATGGTTTCGATTGTAATGTATTCGACAACAACGATTTGCCCGGTGGCAAAATGCGCACCGATATTCCCGAAGAAAAACTGCCACGCAAGGTACTTGATGCTGAAATTGAGAAAATAAAGTCATTGGGAGTTCAGTTTTTTCAAAACCAACCGATTGATGCAGCAAAAATTGAAAATGAATTAGTCAAAAAACATGATTTTATTTTGCTCACAATTGGAGCTGAAACCTTGATTGATACTTCCGTTTTCAATAAAACTACTTCTTCGCAACTCAACGGTTTAGAAATTTATAAATCGAACAATTGCACTATCTTAGCCCCCAAACAAATTCCTACCAAAAGTAAAATGGCTGTGAGAGCTTCGGCTTTAGGTCGAAAACTGTGCGAATGGACATTAGAATATATTGAAAATAATGAAGTTAAAACGCCTGAACGACAGTTTAATTCGGTTTACAAACGTATTGCCGAAGTAGAGCGGGAAGAATTTTTAAAAGAAGCAACTAATCATTCGGGAAAAGAAAAAACAGCCAATTACCTGACCGGATTTACAGTAGAGCAAGCCATTAAAGAAGCACAGCGATGCTTGCATTGCGATTGCCGAGAAAAAGATAATTGCACCTTACGCAATTTGTCAACTGAACACAAAGCCAGTCAGCGTGTTTATACCATAGATAAGCCTAAAAATACAGTAAAAAATCTGGGGCATAAAACAATTATTTTAGAACAGCTAAAATGCATTAAATGTGGTATTTGTATTAAAACAGCACAAAGTAAAGGCGATAAAACCGGATTTGCATTTTCAGGACGTGGCTTTGATGTTGAAATAGTTATTCCAATCGAAAAGAACATTGATGAATTAACAGAAAAAACAGCCATTAGTTGTGCCAAAAACTGTCCAACTGGAGCAATAGCATTAAAATAATGAGACGAATAGGTGTATTATATTTTGCAATTTTAGTTGGTTTATGCAGCTTAGCACAAACCGCAACTTCGTGGCCAAATCACAGGGGAAGCAATGTGTTAAACGGCATTTCGCACAGCACGCTAAATACACCGTTGAAGTTGCTTTGGTCGTTCAAAACCGGCGACGAAATAAAATCATCCGCCGTAATTAGTGGCAATATAATTTTTATTGGCTCCATGGACGGGCATTTATACGCTTTGGACAAAGCCGGAAAAGTGAAATGGAAATTCAAAACCGAATCGTCGATAGAATCATCGCCCATT
>CAIWIS010000108.1 GCA_903912795.1 uncultured Bacteroidales bacterium | reverse complement strand
TCGGTCGTCTGCATTTCAAGCCCGGGTAAGGTTCCTCGCGTATCATCGAATTAAACCACATGTTCCTCCGCTTGTGCGGGCCCCCGTCAATTCCTTTGAGTTTCATTCTTGCGAACGTACTCCCCAGGTGGAATACTTAACTCTTTCGCTGTACCGCATACAGTATATCGCATACAGTTAGTATTCATCGTTTACTGCGTGGACTACCAGGGTATCTAATCCTGTTTGATCCCCACGCTTTCGTGCCTCAGCGTCAGTTGTATCCCAGTAAGCTGCCTTCGCAATTGGTGTTCTGTGTTATATCTAAGCATTTCACCGCTACACAACACATTCCGCCTACCTCATTTACACTCAAGATCTTCAGTTTCAATGGCAATTTTACGGTTGAGCCGCAAACTTTCACCACTGACTTAAAGATCCGCCTACGCACCCTTTAAACCCAATAAATCCGGATAACGCTTGGATCCTCCGTATTACCGCGGCTGCTGGCACGGAGTTAGCCGATCCTTATTCGTAAAGTACATACAATATGGTACACGTACCACTTTTTATTCCCTTACAAAAGAAGTTTACAATCCATAGAACCTTCTTCCTTCACGCGACTTGGCTGGTTCAGGCTCTCGCCCATTGACCAATATTCCTCACTGCTGCCTCCCGTAGGAGTCTGGTCCGTGTCTCAGTACCAGTGTGGGGGACCTTCCTCTCAGAACCCCTAATGATCGTTGACTTGGTAGGCCGTTACCCTACCAACTATCTAATCATACGCATGCCCATCTGTAAGCCATAAATGTTTAAATGCAATACCATGCAGTATTGCAGTATTATGCGGTATTAGTCCGAATTTCTCCGGGTTATTCCCCTCTTACAGGTAGGTTGCATACGTGTTACTCACCCGTGCGCCGGTCGCCACCATTTGTATTGCTACGCATTGTGCTGCCCCTCGACTTGCATGTGTTAGGCCTGTCGCTAGCGTTCATCCTGAGCCAGGATCAAACTCTTCGTTGTATCTTGTTTTTTTATTTTTTTGCTCAGTTATGAATCATCTTTTTTTATTGTTTGTTATTGACGTGGTATAAAAATTATATATCGCCACTCCGAAGAGTTTTGATATATGTAAGAAATGTTCCCTTTCTTATACTACATTATATCTAGTTGTTTTCAATTTGTTCAAAGAGCGTTGCTTGATAATGAATAATTAACAATTAATAATTGATAATTAATTTTCACTTCACAGTGATTGTTTTTCAAGACTTCTTTTGTGCTATCACTAAACAGCTCCCTGTTTATTGATTGTTTCGAATTTATTGTTGACTGCTCAATTTTTTAAGCGAAACGGACTGCAAAGGTAATGCATTTTTTTGATCTACCAAAACTTTTCAAAAAAAAATAATTTCTTTTTTCTTCTTCGAACTAAACACCTTTAAGCGTTCTCTCGTTTTGTTTCTATCTGTACACTTCCCTCTGAAAGCGGGTGCAAAAGTAGATACTTTTTTTTAATCTACCAAACGTTTTTGAAATTATTTCTATTTTATTTCAAACTTTAATTCAATAGACACATTCTCTCTCGAAAGCGGGTGCAAAAGTAGACCTTTTTTTTCAATCTACCAAAACTTCAAACCCATTTTTTATGCTAAAAAACATGTTTTTGATGTAATTAGGCTGATTAAACGGATGTTGCAAGTGAAAATAAAATTAATAATAAAGTTTTGGTAGGGTTTCTTGGCGATAAATAATACCTGATTTATGAATAATTTGGCCATCATTAGTTATTCCTTCGAGCACAAAAGTGTAGTTATTGGGAGGGTCTGCTGTAAAAAACTGAACATTAATATTTCCATTATTGTCAATTTTTAGCTTATCGCCCCAAAATATTGTTGTTCTGAGGTCAGGTTTCGTTGCATTTCGTACCTCCTCTACTTCATATTTTGGCATATAAAACGATTTTGGTTTCTGAAATCCGAGCGGATTTATGACTGAAAGGCTAATTGGAGTGGCCTGTTTTACTGTAATACCTTTTTTTAATGTAATTGCAATTGCTCCGTTTCCACCTCTTACACCGAAAATTGCCGCACTTGCTCCTTTAAAAACAGAGATATCTTCCACTTCATTAGTAGTTAAATAAGAAATATCTTCAATATTTTCGGTTTCAAAACCATCGATTAAAAACAAAGGGCTACCACTGCTTCCACGAATAGATACTGTTTCGCCCATAACGGACACTCCAGGTATCATCTGCAAGTAGTTCAAAATACTCATTCCTGAAAACTTATCGAGTGTTTCGGATGATATTTTTGTGTCTGCTCCTGAATACAAGAGGTTCTCATCTGTTGTAGGTTTAGCATTTGCAGTTACGGTTAATTCATTCAAATTAATCACACGCATTCCACCTTCGGTATAATATTTCTCCTTTGATAGTTGCCAATAATCTATCATTTTAGTATTGGCTACACTAGGTTTGTAAGGTATAAAAACTTTTGACTTAGGAAAAAAATCTCTATCAGGAACAATCTCAACATCAGAAATACTTTTCTTTTTTCGTGCTTTGAGCATAATGGATGTGCTATCTGGAAATTCAACTCCCTCGATAAGAAATTGTCCTAGCGAATCGGTTGACGCCATTCGGAATGATTTATTATAAGACGACAACATAATTATATCGCAATTTTTTGAAGGTTTATTGACCAAATTCAAAACTTTGCCAGATACAGCCTGACCCATTTCGAGATAAAAATTAGGATGTTTAATTTTGTGCTTTATATATTCACTTAAATCAAATCGGCGCCATGCTTGAGTGAGCATAAGTAAGTCAAGCTTTTCATTTGAACTTATTCCATTGTCAGTAAAAAAATCGGCAGGACTTTCAACATAACCCTTTATATCTGAAGTAAGCAAAAAATGACTTACAATATCTGTTGACGTAGAATCTTGAACTACAAATTTATTATCGGTAATACTTATGGCAAAATCTCCTTTAATAGGCTTTTGTTGCTCAGTAGCAATATTGATATTTAAGCTTACTTCTTCTCGCTTTTTATAAGCATTTTTGTCACTACTAATATTAATATTGTATAAACGCTTATTTTTTACAAAATATAAACGTTCGCAAAACACATTTCCAAGAGAATCGACCACCGAAAATGAAGTAATTCCGTCAGGTAAATTTTCTTGACTAAGCAGTCCATTAAAAAACTTAATTGACTGCATGGCATAAATAACTCCCCGCGAATGAACAAGCATGTATAAAGGACCATGCAAATTAGTCAATTGATTTTTAATATCATAAAAAATTTTTGATTTATTATTGACCAGTTGCAACGAAACTCCTTGTTCCTGAACTTTTGGCAAATCAAAACGCTTTTCAACTCCTTTTTCATTTGTAACCAATGCATAATAACTATTTTCAGATTGTACAAAAACTGAAAATTTGCCCATACCTTTGTATACAGTACTTAATTCGGCAACTTCGCTATTATGAAAATCATAAACTTTTCCAGTAACATTTACAGAAAGGCCATTAGTCCCAATTGCTTTAAATGCAATTGTCTGCACATTGTCTTTTAACAACGAACCACTTTCAGGAAAAAACTGCACATCAAAATCGTCGGCAATAGGAGGAACAACAAACTGTTTTGTGAATTTTAAGGAAGGTTCATCGGTTGATAAAGTAATGAATTTTTTATCGACAAATACAGAATCGACAGGTATACGCCACAAAAGCTCGCCTTGTGGGTTAGATTTTAAAAGAGTAGACTTATATGGATTTTTAGCACCCGAATAAGTAAGTTTAACCAACTTACCAACGATAGGTTTCGAGTTTACATCGCTTAGTTGAATGGTAACAGCTTGATATCCATTCGAGATTTTGCCAAACTTAATTGCGCTAAAGAGTCTATCGTCAATACTATTCCCAATTTTAATTTGCTTATTAAAAAAGAAATCAGAACCTGCATTTTGCATCCAAAAGGTGTATGCTCTTAAAACATAATCACCAGCAGCTGTTTCGGCGCTTAATTTCAAGTTTCCAGAAAAGCCCAAACTATCTTTTCGTATCTTAACCCGTTGAATAACAGAATCGAAAGAATTAATTAATTCGACATAAACAAATCGACTTTTAGTATCGGGTAAATGCGTAGATGCATTTATAAGGTATGCTTTAAACCAAATATCTTCGCCTGCACTGTAATAAGGTTTGTCGGTTTGGAGATATACTTTTTCCTGTGGCAAGTTTTGCCAGACAGAAGTAAAAAAACGAACTGTTTTATCCTGAAAAGTGAGCTGTGAATAAGTATAAAATGTAAAAGCAAGTACAATTAAAAGAACTATTAATTTAAAACTTACAGGTATGAATCGAGTCATTTAAATTATTTATTTTATTATTTTATGTTGTGCTTTCAATACATCAATAAAGCGTTTCCATTTAGCAGCACGTTTTGCTCTATTTTCAATTCTCAAATCACCAATCCCAACATTAATCGACATGGGGTAACCATCGTGCAAAAACAATTTTCGGTCATAGATACTGTAATACAAAACAAGATCGTCGACTATTGATGACATATAATCAGTAGCATATCGAGCTGTAAAAAGAGAATCGGCACCTATGTAAAACTGAAATTTTCCAAACTGTGCTAACTGCCTTTCGCTTAAACTTTGTTTTAATTGTAATTCGCCAGTAGACTCACTAAACGAAACAATATTTGTAGAACTAAAAAGAATAGAATCAAAAGCAATTTGATTTGATTTCGGACGAATTTTACAATAAATTGTATCGGATGTTGTAGGTGTATTATCGCACGATAAAAAGATAAAAACAGCGAATATTGCAATAAACAGTCTCATATTCATATTTTAAATAAGGATTACTTTTGAATCACAAAGATATAAAAACAGTTTAAATACCAAGTTATTAAAGAAAGATTTCTAAATAATTTTATTCAACCATTGAGTTTTAGTACTTTTGCAATCTACAAACAGAAACAGAAAAATAGTGTCAATCAGGATATCCAATCTTTCGAAAAACTACGGCGAACAAACGGTACTGAACAATATCGGATTCGAAATTGGCGAAGGTGAAGTGGTGGGTTTTCTTGGTCCAAATGGTGCCGGAAAAACGACCACTATGAAAATTATTACCGGAGCATTGTCGTATAGTACAGGCTCTGTGCAGGTTTGTGGTATGGAAGTAAAAGATAACTCCTTGCAAACAAATGCATTGATAGGTTATTTGCCGGAACAAAATCCGCTTTACCTTGATATGTATGTGAAAGAATATTTGCTTTTTGTTGCTGAAACACATGGAATTGACAAAGGAAAAGAAAAGTTAGTGGATGAGTTGATTGACAAAGTAGGTTTACGCCCTGAGTTTCAGAAGAAAATCGGACAACTTTCGAAAGGATATCGCCAGCGTGTGGGATTGGCTCAAGCATTGATTCCAAATCCGAAAGTACTCATTTTGGATGAACCAACAACAGGATTGGACCCTAATCAATTGGAAGAGATTCGGAGCTTGATTCGCGAGTTAGGAAAAGACAGAACAGTGATTTTCAGCACACACATTATGCAGGAAATCAAAGCTATATGTAATCGAGTGCTGATTATCAATAAAGGTGAAATTGTGGCAGATTATTCCGATATTTCAAAAATTAGATTGTTCGATGAGGATAATTTGCAATTTGAAGTGGAGTTTTTGAATGAAGCAGAGATTTCCGGAATTGAAAATATTAATTCAGTAAATCCGAAGGGAAATAATATGTTTGTTGTTCTTGCTTCAACCGATGTTAGAGCTGAACTTTTTGATTTTGCAGTAAAAACCAAAAACAAAATACTGATGATTAAACCTGTTGAACGAAGCATGGAAGACGTATTCAGAAGTTTGACAAAATAAGATTATGGAAGAGAATTTCGACATACGAAACAATCAAAAAGGTGAAAAAGAGTTCGAGAACGCTTTGCGACCGCTAACATTTTCGGATTTTCAGGGACAAAATAAAATTGTCGAAAATCTGAAAATCTTTGTCATGGCAGCGCGTATGCGTACCGAATCGCTCGATCACGTGTTGTTACATGGGCCTCCGGGACTTGGAAAAACAACGCTATCGAATATTATTGCCAACGAATTGAATGTAGGTTTTAAAATTACATCGGGTCCCGTATTGGACAAACCGGGCGACTTGGCTGGTTTGCTAACAAGTCTTGAGCCCAACGATGTGCTTTTTATAGATGAAATTCATCGGTTAAGTCCTATAGTGGAAGAATATTTATATTCAGCCATGGAGGATTATCGCATTGATATAATGATAGATAAAGGGCCAAGTGCACGTTCTATTCAGCTCGATTTAAATCCGTTTACGCTTATTGGTGCTACTACCCGCAGTGGTTTGCTTACAGCTCCACTACGTGCGCGTTTTGGCATTAATTGCCATTTCGAATATTATGATATTGAGGTAATTACGGGAATTATTAAACGTTCTGCACAATTACTCAACGTTAAAATTGAACATCAAGCTGCCGTCGAAATTGGTGGTCGCAGTAGAGGAACGCCGCGTGTTGCGAATGCATTATTAAGGCGCGTAAGAGATTTTGCACAAGTAAAAGGAAATGGCAGCATCGACATGGAAATTGCTTGTTATGCCTTAGAAGCCTTGAATATAGACAAATATGGATTGGACGAAATTGACAATAAAATTTTGAATACCATAATTGATAAATTTCGAGGCGGACCGGTTGGCTTAACCACTATAGCCACAGCTCTAGGCGAAGATGCTGGAACTATCGAAGAAGTTTATGAGCCATTCCTTATAAAAGAAGGATTTATGAAGCGTACACCACGTGGTCGCGAAGTAACAGAATTAGCCTATAAACATCTTGGAAAAGTAAAATTAGGAGAAACAGGAACATTATTTTAAATTTATGGAACACAACTTATACATTTACAACACATTAAGTCGCAAGAAAGAAAAATTTACACCTATCCACCAAAACAAAGTTGGTATGTATGTTTGCGGACCAACCGTTTACAGCGATGTACATTTAGGAAACTGCCGAACGTTTATTTCGTTCGATTTAATTTATCGTTACCTCATTTACTTGGGTTATAAAGTACGTTACGTTAGAAACATTACAGATGCTGGGCATTTGGAAGGCGACCGCGACGAGGGCGATGATAAATTTGCAAAAAAGGCAAAGCTAGAACAAGTAGAACCAATGGAAATTGTTCAAAAATACACGATTGGTTTCCACGAGATATTGAACATCTTCAATACTTTAGCTCCAAGCATTGAACCCACTGCCACAGGTCATATTTCGGAACAAATTGAAATAGTCAAAAAAATTCTTGAAAGTGGTTATGCTTACGAAAAATCGGGAACAGTTTATTTTGATGTAGAAAAATACAGTCAAGCGTTTCAGTATGGAATTTTGACCAACCGCAAATTGGAAGATCTACTTGAGGGTACACGTGAATTGGGTGGACAAGATGAGAAAAAGGGCAGATTGGATTTTGCACTTTGGATAAAAGCAAAGCCCGAAACATTGATGCAATGGCCTTCACCTTGGGGTTGGGGTTTTCCGGGTTGGCACTTGGAATGTTCGGCAATGAGTTCAAAATACTTAGGTAATACGTTTGATATACACGGTGGTGGCATGGATTTACAAGCCACACATCATACCAACGAAATTGCTCAATCGCAAGCATGTCATCATGTGGCTCCCGCTAACTATTGGATGCATACCAACATGCTCACTGTAAACGGAGTACGCATGTCGAAAAGTGCAGGAAATGGTTTTTTGCCAAAGGAGCTATTTACAGGGTCGCACCCATTGTTGGACAAAGGATATTCGCCCATGACAGTTCGGTTTTTTATGGCACAGTCGCATTATCGGAGCACACTCGATTTTTCGAACGAAGCACTACAAGCATCCGAGAAAGGTTATAATCGTTTAATCGAAGGCTATACTCGCTTGCAAAAACTAACTGCTAGCTCAACATCAACCGTTGAAACAGCTGGACTTCGCTCCAAATGCGAAGAGGCTATGAACGATGATTTTAATTCACCCATTGTGATTTCTCATTTATTCGATGCACTACGTGCTATAAACTTGATACACGATGGAAAAGAAACAATAAGTGCAAGTGATTTAGAAGAATTAAAATCTGTTTTCAAAGTATTTATCGAAGATGTTTTAGGCTTAAAATCCGAATCGGAAGCATCCGGTGGAAACGAAGCTTACAAAAAAGCCATTGATTTATTACTCAATATGCGTTTGGAAGCTAAACAGAACAAAGATTGGGCAACCAGCGATAAAATACGCAATGAACTGACAGCACTTGGTTTTGAGATAAAAGATACCAAGGACGGGTTTGAGTGGAAAATATAAGTTTAACTAGCTCCTACGACCTGAAAAGCGATTAAGAAAAAACAATAGTTGATTGAATGGAATTTACAAAAATCCAAACTCAAGGCATCAAATATGCTGGTTCTAAACTGAAAATTATTCCTCACATTGGGGAGCTAATTACAGAGTTGGGCGACGTAAAAACTGTTTTGGATGGATTTAGTGGGTCGACTCGTGTGGCACAGGCCTTTGCTCAAATGGGTTATGATACTACTGCAAACGATATTTCGGTGTGGTCTGAGGTATTTGCAACATGTTATTTGAAATCGGAAAAGTCGGATACTTTTTACAAAGAGATAATTGATCATTTAAATGGCCTTAGTGGTTACAATGGATGGTTTACAGAACATTATGGTGGCGAGGAAGCACAACTAAAACGCCCATTTCAGGCAAAAAACACACGTAAATTAGATGCTATACGCGACGAAATAGACCGATTGAATTTAACATGGGAAGATAAATGCGTTTTACTGACTAGTTTAATGTTGGCAATGGATAAAGTAGATAGCACATTAGGACATTTTGTGGCCTACTTATCAGATTGGTCTCCACGCTCATATAAGGATTTACATCTTGAATTGCCAAAACGTTTCGCACATAAAACTAAAAACAGAGTTATTAAAGGTGATATTTTTGACACAATAGCTACGAATGAATTTGATTTTGTGTATTTTGATCCACCTTATGGGTCGAACAATGAAAAGATGCCACCAAGCCGAGTACGCTATAATTCATACTATCATATTTGGACAACTGTAATTCAAAACGATAAACCTACAATATTTGGCAAAGCTAATCGTAGAGAAGACTCACGTGACTCCGTTCAAAGTTCTGTTTTTGAGGAATTCAGAAAAGATACTGAAGGCCATTTTATAGCCATGAATGCTTTAGGTAGTTTAATCGAAAAAACTAAGTCACATTATATATTACTTTCGTACAGTTCGGGTGGACGAGCTACAAAAGGAGAACTGAACGATATTATTTCAAAATCAGGTAAATTACTGAAAGCTATTGAGATTAATTATCAGAAAAACGTAATGAGTAATATGCGTTGGACGAACGAATGGATAAATAGCGATGGCAAATACCATGAATATCTATTTTTAATGGAAAAATATTAGAATAGATAATAGAACAAAGATTAAAGAACAAGGACCTGAATTGGTAAATAAAATTACAAATGATTTATTATTCCGAAAACGACTCGAAAGATGCCAATCCTGACATATATTTTATGCGTCAGGCATTAATTGAAGCACAAAAAGCAGGTGAACGCGACGAAGTGCCCATTGGAGCAGTTGTGGTTTGTCAAGGGCGCATTATTGCACGTGGACACAACTTAACGGAAACACTCACGGATGTTACAGCTCATGCCGAAATGCAAGCTATTACAGCTGCTGCTAACTTCCTTGGAGGCAAGTACCTAATTGACTGCACACTATATGTAACTGTAGAGCCTTGTATTATGTGTGCTGGAGCGTTAGGTTGGTCACAAATTAGCCGCATTGTATATGGCGCTGCCGACGAAAAACGAGGTTTTGCCCGCTTTGCCCCTCTAGCATTGCATCCAAAAACAGAAGTTTTATCTGGAGTACTTGAAGAAGAATGTAGTAAATTGGTAAAGGATTTTTTTAAGAAAAAGAGGGGATGATGTGGTGATATGATGATGCGGTGATGTGATAATTAATAAGATTAGAAAAACAAAAATTAACGTGCGAAGCACCCAATAACGGTGAAGCAGCTATTAACGGCGAAGCCCCAAATAACGCTCGAAGTGCCCAATAACGGCGTACTTGCCTGCGGCAGGCAGGGCCCAAATAACTCGAAGTAATAATATATGAGAAAATCAATTGCAAAAATAATGTGGATTTCGATTGTAGCATCTGTGCTTACAATTGGTCTTATATGGTTAGCATACGCCACAACTGGCTCTGTAGGGTTTTTATCAGATGCTCTAGAATCGGGAATAAATCTTTTGGCTGGTTTAG
>CAIWIS010000107.1 GCA_903912795.1 uncultured Bacteroidales bacterium | reverse complement strand
GCAATGAATAAAATTAAAGGAATAATTTTCGCTTTTATCCTGCTTAATATGAGCGTTCTCCGTGCCGAAATACCTTACTGGCAGGATGTGCAGGCTTTTGCCATCAACAAAGAATATCCACGAACTGCTTTTATGACATATCCCGACAGAGCAAATGCTTTGACCGGTAAATACGAAAACAGTCCGTTTTACAAACTGTTGAATGGTACCTGGAAGTTTTATTTTGTAGATGCATACAAGCAATTACCCGAAAATATTACCGACCCAAAAACAGATGCAAGTGGTTGGAAAGATATAAAAGTCCCCGGAAACTGGGAAGTTCAGGGTTTTGGCATACCTATTTACAGCAATTTAGGTTACGAGTTTCAGCCCCGCAACCCACAGCCACCACAGTTGCCCGAAAACAATCCGGTTGGCGTTTATCGTCGCGACTTTGATGTGCCTTCGAATTGGTCTGACCGTGAAGTTTTTCTGCAATTGGCAGGCGTAAAATCGGGTGCATACATTTATTTAAACGGTCAGTTTGTGGGTTACAGCGAAGATTCGAAAAGTGCGGCCGAATTTAATATAAGTAAATTTGTAAAAGCAGAAAAAAACACCCTTGTCGTAAAGGTATTTCGCTGGAGTACAGGTTCGTATCTCGAATGTATGGATTTTTGGCGTATAAGCGGCATTGAGCGCGATGTGTTTATTTATTCGCAACCCAAAACATCGGTTAACGATTTCAGAGTGGTTTCTACATTGGACGATGCGTATAAAACAGGTGTTTTCAAATTGGAGGTAGATGTGCGAAATACCGAAACTAACGATAGAAATGCCACTGTTCAATACGAATTGCTAGACAAAAAAGGTGTTGTGATTGCGAAATCGGAAGAGCTTTGTACCGTAAAAGCCAATGCGAAAGCCACTGTTGTATTTAATAAAACGCTACCCGATGTGGCAACATGGAGTTCGGAGCAGCCTAACCTGTATAAACTGATTATTACTGTAAAAGAAAATAACGCAGTCAGCGAAGTGATACCATTCAATGTAGGTTTCCGGCGAATCGAAATAAAGCAAACTGCCGAGCTCAATCCTTCGGGGAAACCGCATACCTTGTTGTTTGTAAATGGTCAGCCTATAAAATTTAAGGGCGTTAATATCCACGAACACGACCCTAAAACAGGACATTACGTGACCGAAGAGTTGATGCGTAAAGATTTTGAATTGATGAAACAAAACAACCTGAACGCTGTTCGGTTGTGCCACTATCCGCAGAGCAGGCGTTTCTACGAACTGTGCGACGAGTTCGGACTTTATGTTTACGATGAAGCCAATGTGGAGGCTCATGGCATGTTTTACAGTTTGAGCAAAGGAGGAGGATTAGGAAATAATCCTGAGTTTCTGAACCCGATTATGGAGCGAACCATAAATATGTTTGAACATAACAAAAACTATCCAAGCGTAACGTTCTGGTCGCTGGGTAACGAAGCAGGAAACGGCTACAACTTTTACCAAACATATTTATGGGTGAAAAATGCCGATAAAAAGCTGATGAACCGTCCGGTAAATTACGAGCGGGCTTTGTGGGAATGGAATACCGATATGTATGTGCCTCAATATCCTACCGCTAAAGGACTTGACTCCCTCGGGCGAATAGGCACCGACCGTCCTGTGATGCCATCGGAGTATGCGCATGCCATGGGAAATTCTACCGGAAACCTCTGGGAACAATGGCAGGCTATTTACAAATACAAAAACCTGCAGGGCGGATTTATCTGGGATTGGGTGGATCAGGGTTTGTTGGAAGTGGATAAAAACGGAAAGGAATATTATGCTTATGGTGGCGATTATGGCGTAAATCAGCCAAGCGATGGAAATTTCATGTGTAACGGACTCGTTTTACCCGATCGCACACCGCATCCGGCATTGACCGAAGTAAAATATGTGCATCAAAATGTCGGTTTCGAAGCAGTGGATTTGTCGAAAGGTGAAATTAAAATCACCAATCGTTTTTATTTTACAAATCTATCGAAATACAGCGTAACATACAAGCTACTGGCAAACGATAAAGTATTGAAATCAGGCAAATTGGAACTAAATATTGAACCACAGGGAAGTAAAATCATTAGCATAGCTGTCGATAAATTATTGCCAAAAACGGGCATGGAATATTTTATTAATTTCGAAGTAAAAACACTCGTACCAGAGCAACTAATACCTGTCGGACATGTCATTGCGTACGACCAGTTCCGCTTACCTTTCGAAAAGGATAAATATAAATACACGGTTAAAGGTGAAAAGCTTCAGGCCACAGAAGGAACTGAAATTGTGACTGTTAGTTCACCAAATGTGTATTTTAGTTTTAATAAAAAAACAGGAGTAGTTAGTTCGTATAAGGTAAACGGGCGGGAGTATTTTCAGGATGGTTTTGGCATTCAACCCAACTACTGGCGCGCTCCGAACGACAACGATTATGGCAATGGAGCACCTAAACGCTTGCAGGTTTGGAAGCAGGAAAGTAAAAACTTTAGTATAAAAAGTACAAAAGTCGAAAGTTTAGGAAATAGAGTACAACTGACAGTAAATTACCAACTTACAACCGGAAATACAAATGCCATTACTTACACCCTATATCCCGATGGTGCTTTAAACGTAAAGTCTGACTTTAGAAAAACCAATATTACCCAAACACCCGAATTGCCACGTCTTGGAGTGCGTTTCCGTTTGCCGGCAAGTTTGGATAACGTTCAGTATTTCGGGCGCGGGCCGGTGGAGAATTACATCGACCGTTTTAGGGGAACCTTGGTTGGATTATACAAAAGCAAAGCCAGCGATCTGTATTTCCCTTACGTTCGTCCACAGGAAAATGGCCACCACATTGACACCCGCTGGCTGTCATTGACCGAACAGAAAGGAAGCGGATTACTGATTATGGCTAATAAAACCATTGGATTTAATGCGTTGCGTAATTCGGTGGAAGATTTTGATTCGGAAGAGGCAAAGCAACACGATTATCAGTGGCAGAATTACAGTCCGGAGGAAATTGCCAACAAAGACCCCGAAAAAGCCCGAAATGTGTTGCGCCGTATGCATCATAAAAACGATATTGTGCCGCGCAACTTTGTGGAGGTTTGTGTGGATATGAAGCAACAGGGCGTTGGGGGTTTCGATAGCTGGGGAGCGCGTACACAGCCGGGGTTCACCATTCCGGCCAATCAAAACTACGAATGGAGTTTCACGCTGATACCTATTAATAATATCACGCAAACAAATTTATATTTGCCATTTAAATTTGAGGAATAAAAAAATAAAAAAAG
>CAIWIS010000106.1 GCA_903912795.1 uncultured Bacteroidales bacterium | reverse complement strand
GCTGCAATTAAAGTGGATGAAATTAGTTTCTCGCCATCATCTTTATCTTCCATGCCTACTATCCAACTGTTGTTAAGCCAAATAGGTGCATTTATTTTTCCAATAAAAGTTGGGGTTGAGCCGTCAATTTTACAAACATAAGTACCTTTGCCAGCTACGGTATAAACAATATTTTTTATATCGGGCGAAATAGAAGGCCAAATATAACTTGCATCTTTTCCGTTAGGAGTAAGTATTTTGCGTTGTGAAGTGGTATAAATTACCATTTGTTGATCTTCGATAGAAATAATTGGTTTTGTATCGGCCTTTACAGCCGTTAATCGGTTTAACTTCTGGGCTGATACATATTGGGGTTGGTTGACAGCAAAATGACCCAATACAGCATTGCGACTAGGCGACGAAAGTTGTTTTTTAACGCGCGTAGCTTTATCAATTTGAACTAATGAATTGTGACGCAAGTTTTTAATGAAATCCGTTTTGCTATATAAAATACTTTTGCCGTCGGCACTTATTTTGGCATTGAAACCAGCTCCAGCATCGTAAGTGAGTGCTACCAGCGTTCGTGATGCAAAATTATAGGCTCGTAATCCCGAATAGTTGGCCTCGCTAACCAAAAGATAATCGCCAGCAGGACTAAATTGCGGGTAAAAACAACTTGTTTTATTCGTTTGAATATACTCAGTACCTGAAACAGAAATGTATTGAGCCTGTAATTGAAGCCCAATAATAGCTATTAAAGCCAATGTAAGTAGATTTTTTTGCATAAGAATTGTAGATTTTATGAATAATTATTCGAGATAACGGCGGTAAAATTACAAATAAATTTGAATTATGCAAACGTTTGCAGAATATATTATAAAAGTTTATTTTTTAGAATATATTTCCATTTTGTCAATTTGAAGTTGATGTTTTTAATTAAATGCTTAACTTTGTGCTTTTTAAAGCTAATTTGAAATTATGATTCAATTTATTACTGAGGAAGTTGCATTACCTGCAATTGATAAGACAAAGCTAAAACACTGGATTAAAGCTGTAGCCGAAAGTTATGGACGAAAAACGGGCGATGTTTCGTACATTTTTTGCAACGATGAACGTATACTTCAAGTGAATAATCAGTATTTGCAACACGATTATTACACCGACATTATCACTTTTGATTATTCAACTACATCAACTATTTCGGGCGATATTTTTATAAGTCTGGAAACAGTAAAATCCAATGCAGAGACGTTTAATACAAACTTTTCCGAGGAATTGCATCGTATTATCATTCACGGCATTCTGCATCTTTGTGGTAACGATGACAAAACTCCCGAATTACGTATTGCAATGACAGAAAAGGAAAACCAAGCTTTAATTCTCTTATCATAACTCCTAACTCGCAACTAAAATAATGATTTTAAAAGAAGATATTTTTCCTATTGGTCAGCTCATCAAGCCTCATGGTGTAAGTGGTGAAATGACATTTAGTTTTACTTCGGATGTATTTGATACCGAAGAAGCTGCATTTCTAATCATTGAAATTCAGGGCATTTTTGTGCCGTTTTTTATCGAAGAATATCGTTTTAAATCGAACCAAACAGCATTGATAAAATTGGAGGGTGTTAAATCGGATGAGAAAGCGCGAAGTTTCTCGGGCTCAACTGTGTATTTGCCAAAAAAATACTTGGAAAAGGTCGTTGACACCGAAATTGAACTCGATTATTTTGTAGGTTTTACACTTGTTGACGAGCTAAAAGGCGATATTGGATTAATTACGGAAGTGGATCAAACTACCGACAATGCCCTTTTTGTGATAGGTAAAGGTCGTGACGAAATGCTAATTCCGGTGGGCGACGATTATATTATCAAGATTGACCATAAGAAAAAACGCATTGTAGTTCGTTTACCCGAAGGATTGCTGGATTTATAAATACACTTAAAAAGCTTATAGTTCCAATTTATCCAACAGCTTAATATACAATTCAATAGCTTCTTCAATTTCGTTCAGGGAAATAAACTCATCGGCTGTATGTGAGCGCGCCGAGAGCCCAGGACCCATTTTCATACTTGCAAAAGGCATTAAAGCCTGATCCGAAAGTGTTGGCGAGCCATACAATTGTCGGTTTAATTTAAGAGCACTAGTAACTACAGCGTGCTGCAATGGTGTAGCGCTTGAACTTAAGCGGGTAGAGCGAGCAGTAACTTCGCACGAAACATTTTTCTGAATTTCGACAAGCAAATCTACATTGCTATACAGCTCATTACTCCTAATATCAACCACAAAACTACATTTATCAGGCACCACATTATGCTGATTACCAGCATTTATTTGTGTTACTGACATTTTCACAGGACCAAGCAAGTCCGATACTTTTTCGAATTGGTGATTCTGAAACCAGGCCACATCGGCTAATGCTTTGTATATTGCATTTTCACCTTCGTTACGCGCAGCATGTCCGGCTTTGCCATAAGCCACACAATCCAAAACCATAAGCCCTTTTTCGGCTACAGCGGCATGCATTTCGGTTGGTTCACCTACAATGGCAAAGTCGATGGCGGGCAATTCGTTTAATAAACTTTCAATACCATTCTTGCCCGAAACTTCTTCTTCGGCAGTTGCGGCAAAAATGAGATTATAACTTTGAGGATGAGCCGAAAGGTAAAAAAAAGCATGCAATAAACTCACCACACTAGCACCAGCATCGTTACTTCCAAGTCCGTATAACTTACCATTCTCAACAGCAGGTTCAAATGGATTACGCGTCCATGCACTTACAGGCTTCACAGTGTCGATATGCGAATTGAGCAAAATTGTTGGTCTCGAAGGTTCAAAACCAGGACTCATCAACCAAATATTATTAGCACTTCGCGAAACGGTATAGCCTCTCTCTTCCAGATAACGTTCCAGAAAATCAGCAAGGTTTTTTTCGTCCCTGCTAAAAGATTCTATCGAAATCATTTCGCTCAATAAAGCTATCGCGTCGCTTTGCATGAAGTTATAAATTAAAAGTTAGAAGTGTGAAATTAGAAATTAGAAGTTCGAAGTTATGAAATTAAGTTATTGGCACATTCTTGTCCCGATGTATCGGGATTATTACACCAATACAACATCAAATAATTTTCATCTCTTTCAACCAGATATTCAACTCATCAGGCCAATTATCAGCGGGTATACCTCTTTTACGCATTCCAAAACCATGTCCACCTTTGTCGTAAATCACTAATTTGACAGGCACGTTTTTCGCTTCTAATGCTTTTTTCAAATTTTCGCTATTGGCTATTGGCACAGCGCCATCGTCCTTGGCATGAACAATAAAGGTAGGTGGTGTTTTTTTGCTAACTTGTAATTCATTTGAATACAATTTAATTAATTCGCCAGTCGGTTTTTTACCAAGTAAATTTGTTCGTGATCCTTTGTGGGTTGTTGCACTATCCATAGTTACTACAGGATATCCCAATAGCATAAATGCAGGACGCTCGGCTTTTGTTTTAAAATGCGTACCAACCGTGGATGCTAAATGCCCTCCAGCCGAAAATCCCATTATGCCAATTTTGTTTTTATTAATTTTCCACTCTTTGGCTCGGTTACGAATAATCGACATGGCTGTTTGAGCATCTTTAAGCGGTATAGCATGATGACCATTTGGCATGCGGTAATATAGCACAAAAGCCGAAACACCCAGTTTGTTAAACCAGCGTGCAAACTCCTCTCCTTCTTTTATTTGCGATACACCACTATACCCACCTCCAGGGCAAATAAGTACTGCTGAGCCATTGGCCGAATCTTTTGTAGCTGGAAATGCAAGCATACGCGCTTCGCTAATATTGATGATAAACTCTTTATCCCTAAAGCTCTCAGCAACTTGAAGTTCGTTACTTTCTTTTACTCCGTTAGGATAGAGAAGAATTTTTTCCTGACTCATAACTGATATTGCAATAAATAATGTGCTAATTAGAATTTTGAATTTCATACAATTATTTTTTAGGTGAGAAGTGTACATTGGTTTCTATATAAAATGAAATGGGCAATCGATTGATTACCCCTATAAAAAGCGAAAGGTAGCTTTACCTCACGGTAATCTACCAATCTTTTTGTTAACCTTAAATCTAATACTATGAAAAAATCACGATGCAAAGATACGGTGTGATTTTTACACTTGCAAGTATTTTGGAAATTATTTTTCCAGAAAACGTGTTTTATAACATATTTTATGATATTGGTATACCAAATATTGATTTTCACTTTAAATGCGATGCTTTTAAGCCCTTAATTACGGCATTTGTAAATCCATTTGCCTCCATTTCGTTCAACCCTTTAATAGTAATTCCACCCGGAGTAGTTACTTTGTCTATTTCCACCTCGGGGTGCGATTCGTTGGCTTCAATCAAGTCGATAGCTCCACGGAGCGTTTGAAGTACTACTTCCTTAGCCACATTTGGGTAAATTCCCATCTCAACTCCACCTTCCATGGCTGCTCTGATATAGCGGAATGCATAAGCAATTCCACACGACGACAGCGACATAAATGCATTGAGTTGTGATTCGGGTACCAAAAATACTTTACCTAACTCACTGAAAAGAGAAAGAATTACTTCCTGTTGTTCAGTAGTTGCATTCAGAGCTGATATAGTTGATACACTTTGCATTACATCGATAGCCGTATTTGGTATCACTCTAAAAAGTGTTGCATCGGTATCGAACAGGTCAACTAATTTACTAAAATCAACACCTGCAGCCACCGATACAATGAGTTGTTTTTTGTAATCAAGTTTATTTTCAATTTCATTTGCAATAGTTTCGACTAACCAAGGTTTTACGGCGATTATCACAATATCAGCATTTTTAATTACTTCAATATTGGATGACATGGTACTAATTGCGGGTTGTTCGGCAGTAATAGCAGCCAAATTAGCTTCCGAAATATCACTTACAGCTATATTCGAAGCCTTAATCATTGTGCCTTTAGCCAATCCGCGAGCAATAGCTCCGCCCATATTTCCTGCGCCTATAATGGCAATCTTCAGATTTGTTGTTTCCATGAAAAATGCGTTTGCTAATTATTTTTTACAAAGATAATCGAAAATGAACAAATTGTTGGCATAATATTAATTTACTGACACAACAAACCATTGATTTGCATCTGTTTTTTTTGCAAATTTAATTTCTTGTGGATTTAATTTACTTGATGTTGACAATGTATAATTGACTGATAACAAAGAAATAAAGCTATTTAACTGCGCTATATCAGTTAAAAACTGAACACCATTTGCATCGCTATTTACTTTTTTACTAATCGTAATGGCATCTTTTACAGTTTGAGCAATTTCCATGTCAATTTTGCCTTCGGTCTTGACATTTGACTTGTTATACGACACGGTAAGAATAAACCGATTAATAAAATAGGATATTGTCATTTTTAAATCTTCGGCATTATATGTAGATTTAAAGCCATCGAGAACAGCAGTATAAGCCGTTTTTAAATTGGAACTCATTGTATTTGGATCAATATTCCAAACCTTTAAGTTATTAATAGCAAAAGTAGCCAAATCTTCAACTCCAGCTAATTTGTAATCGGGATTTTCAATACTTACCAAAGCGGAATTATCAGTATTTAATTTGAAATCTTGAAACGAAACTCCTTCAATTTCAACCTTATCCTGAAACCGAATTCCTTGATTAGTTACTATAAAAGGTACAAATGATGTAGTAAGTGTTCCTTCCTTTTTCATTACAAAAACATGCTTATAACCCTCGGCAAACGAATAAACCGTATTCTTTACAGCCATGCTTAGTTTGGGTGCATTGACTGAAAACAACAATTTATCGACATTGTCTAAGGATTGAAGATAAGATGTCCAATTCGTAGTATCGCTCAGTTTGGTCATTACAATAATCGATTTATACTTTTTTCCCTGCAAAATAATTTGTTGTTCAGTAGTTTTTAATACAATAAATTCATAATCACCTTCGTAACCGTAGCCATCCGGATTTTCGGGATTCGAAAAACGGTGTAAAACCTTGCTGAATGTGTTAAATGTAAGCACAGGGCCATTATCGCCAATCATTTCGAACAAACATGAATCTTGCTCGTATGCCGCATTGAGTGTAAGGTTGCTTTGCGAAGCAATAACTGCCATGCCTGATGGTTTAAACTTAACCAAAAGGGTGTAGCCAGCATTTGTAGGATTTGTAAAATAAGCCATTTCCCAACCGTTTGTTGCACTAGTAAGTGCTATTAAGTTATCGGCCATAGCTTTATTTAGTCGCTCGGCTGGCGAAGCATCAAAAATATCCTTTTCTTGATTGGAGCAACTGCTTAAAAAAACTAGTAGTATGCTAAATATTGGAATGTATTTCATTTGTTTGATATGGTAATGTGATAATATGGTAATATGATGATGTGATAATTTTTTGGTTCTTGGTTCTTGACATTCTTATTTCAAAATTTCACTAATATTTGCTTCTCTTTTAATTATTTCGGAACGTAAGGCATCAATATCAATACTCCAAGCAGTTTTCAACCATTTGCGAGCAATAGTAAGTTTTTCCAGTATCAATGCTTTACCATCAATACCATCGTCGGGTAGCGTAATTGTATTACCTTGCGCATCGGTTGTTACTCCATTTTGGCTCGCCATTAGCAGAATATTATTCCATTGGGCATCGCTTTTTACAAGATAATTAGCAATGATCTCCACAAAATCTTCTCTATTCTGACTACCTGCATATGGCGACACAAAACCCTTTGATGCAGCTTCGGAGTCGGTAATGTATTGCCAACCAAGAGGATTATATTTACCTTGCGAAATAAGTCCAAACTCAACTGGATAATTTCGTTTTTGATGCAAAATATGTGCAAACTCATGATGCATGGTTTTAAAATAATACTCATTTAAAATATCAACATCGCTGGGATCTAAAGCATTACAATTGTAGAGCGTCACTTTTAATCCTCCCTCGGCAGTACCCAATAAAATTGTTCCCGAAATAGGGTTATAGGCAGGCGATCCAATTAAATGAATGATGCGCGGTCCATTTTCTTTTAAAAATTCAGGGCTTACAATGGTCCCATATACATCGAACCACAGGTATTTTACGAGTTTTGCCATCTGCTGCGCTTTAGCAAAAGAGGTTGGTACTAAATTGTAATCTTGATCGGAACCCACATCCTGCATGCGGTAACGGAAATCGAGATTGTAGGGCACCAAATACGAATCGTGCAGCCAAGTATCAAAAGCATAACTTGCCGATGAAGGATCGGATTTTATATTTGTTTCAAAAATACTGGCTGTAAAATTATCGTCGGGATTGCACGACAAAAGAACTGACGAGAGCAGTAATACGAGGAGGTATTTATAGCTTTTTGAATACATAATTATATGATAAGAATGTTTATAGTTTGACAATTGAGGTTTAATTAATTCGTTTAAAATTGCTATTCGAAACAGGTTTTTTTATTCCCGGATTAGGGTCGATACCAGCACTTATTACTTCTTGCGGTATTTGAATGGCTCTTCTATCGTCGTTGTAAAGCAATTTTATAACACCACTACCTGACACATTATGCTCTATTTCAATACCATAACGTTTCAAATCCATCCATCGACAACCATCAAACATGGTTTCGATACGACGGAAATGCAAAACACAATGTATTAGCGGACGTTGATTGGCTGTAACTGTAAATTGCGAACTAACTTTGTCGGAATTTAGTGTTTTTACAAAAAGCGTTTTGCTCGAAACATAAAAACTACGAATGATTTGTTCGGTAAGTGTAACAGGGGCCAGATGCGAATTATTCCAACTTTGTAAATCGGCAATAGCCTCAGCTGTTCTATTCAAATAAATCAATGCTTCGGCGCGACAAAGTAAGGTTTCGTCGGTTGTAAACTCAGCTCGTACAACATGCGCATATCCTATTCCTGCAATTTTATCGGTATACTCAAACATTTCGTACGATTTTGGAAAAAACACACCGTAGTCCTGCTCGCCACTAATGTACAGTTTACCATCAAAACAAGGCAAACTACCCGTCCAAGTTGGCCCAGAACCATAGGTAGAGCCTGCCATAGCAGCATGATTGTGTCCGTAGCGTGTACCAAAAATACGGTTAAAAGTAGAACTAGTTGGTAAAATCAATAGATTACAAGCAGCCTGATGATCAATATAATCAGTAGCAATAGCCATAATATTGTCGTAATTTTTCGACCAGTTACGCAAAACCGATTCTGGGTTTGCTCCCAATACCTCATTACTATATGTGATTACTTTTTGATAATCGCGTTTATACAAAAAAAATCGTGCAGCAAATGCAGCAGCAGCTTTTTTATTAAAATGATAGCTTGGAACTTTGTATGCTTGGTCAGCAATAAGTGGCATCCCTTCTTCCAAATCTTTCTGAATTTTGGCATAAACCGATTGTACCGTTTCGCGCGAGTACTGCCCATTTACAACAGTTTCGGGAACGGTAGCATAAGGAATACCTTTATCAAGTGCACTTGAAACTTCATCTTTGTAGGTTTGACAAAAAATGTTTACCAAAATAAAATGACTATATGCCCTACAAAGCAATGCTTCGCCTTTTTGATGGTCTGTATTAACTGTAGGCTGTTCAAGCTTCATTTTTTCTATTGCCTGCAAAGCATTATTAGCTGCAGCAATTGCACCATAACACGATTCCCAAACATAAGAAGGACTATCCTCATCAGTAGAAGATGTAACGGGAGTCCAAGCATAAATCTCATCGTGCATACGATGAAAAGCCGCTAAATTAACAGGCAAAATAGCATTGTTATCCACAAAATTATCGGAACTCAACTCGGCAATTACCGAATAATTAGCATTGGGATATGCCGTTATAAGTAGTTGGGATATTTTTGTTTGCGTATCAATTTGCGTGCGATTGTCAGGCAATGTACTTAGAAAATCGCTACAAGAAGCGACATTTACAAGTAAAAAACAACCGAAAATTATCTTATATATTGCTTTCATTCAAAAATGATAAATGTTTTAAAATAGTAAATTGTAACTGAAAAAATGGTAAATCTTTATAGTCCTATTCGTAATGAAAATGTAAATTGTTTAGGCACAGGGGCTGACACTCCACCACTATTGAAAAACTCAGGATCTTGTCCATTCAGTTTTCGATCCGAATAGAGTAACAATAAGTTTGTAGCTTGCAATTTCAACTGCATATTGCTAACAGCAAGTGGTTTAATCCAGTTCTTGGGCAAATCATAAGCCAAGGAGATTTCTTTTAATCGTACAAATCCGCCGTCGGCAATACGTTCAGTGGAATAATTATAGGCATTGTATGCATATTTTAAATCGGAGTAATTATTATACTGACGCATACTGGCAATTACTGGTATGGTTGTAAATTCTTCATCGCCCGGAAGCGTCCAGCGGTTTTTAAACTCCTTAGGCATAGCATCCAGATCAGAATATCGTGCTGCAAATACGGGATCGAGACGTACTTTATTGCCAAATGAATAAGTAACAAAAACATTTAACTTTAAACCTTTCCAAGTGAGTGAATTACCCAAACTCCCAGTCATTGTGGGGTCGGTTGGGCCTTCGTATTTTAAGAAGTCGATATTTTCGAATTCCTGAAAATTAATGTCCGAAGTGGTAGTTTCGTTTTCCTGATTGGTAAAGGTGGGAATTCCTTCGCTATTTAAACCTTGAAACGGTATCGAGAAAATGGCTCTAACAGGATATCCTTTAAGCGCATAACCCGAACCCGAAACTAATTGAATAACATTGGAGCGAGCGTCCAATTTAGTGATTCGGTTTACCGCATCAGAAAATATAAAATCAGTACTCCATTTAAAATCTTTTGTATCGATGTTTTTGGTTGAAAGCGTAAATTCAACACCCTGCGAAGCCATCGAAGCCACATTAGCATATTTTGCTATCTGACCACCAACACCTTGTGTATATATCAAACCAATTAAATCGAAATTTTGACGTGTATAAACATCAGCTTCTACATTAATTCTATTTTTTAAAAATCCCAAACTGGTACCAAAATTTAATTCATGTTTTTTCTCATAAGTCAATTCACTATTTTCGGGATTCTCTATATAAATAGCCGATTCCGAAACACTTGCATTAGGTCGCCAAGGTGTTTTACTTTTATATACTATTTGCGAATTGGTTACAAAGTCGGGGCCTCGGTCGGCTGTAAGTGAGTACGATGCTTTGAGCGAAGCAAATGACAAAATACTACCTAGCGCTGGTTTAAACCAATTTTCTTCGTGCGCCATCCATGCACCTGACACATTCCATGTAGGCAACCAACGTGCTGTTCGGGATTTTCCTAATTTGTTTGAACCTTCGTAGCGAGCAGTTCCATTAATTGTATAACGAGCTTTGTACGAGTAGGTTGCCGAGCTAAAAAATGCCACATTACGCGTATAAGTTGGTATATTGCTGTAATAATCCGAGTTTTCTTCTTTGCTTTGTTTAAATACCTTGGGGTCGAAAAACGGAATACCACCATTGTCGTACTGAAAACCCCAACCACGAAACCAAATTCGTTCGCGGTCGATAGCGCTTGTTTCCATACCACCAAAATAATTGATTATATGCGTGTCGTTTATTGATGTATTGTAATTGATCGATGCTCTGAAATCGATGCCACGCATGCCATAAGCAGTGCGATTGTATATTCCGCCTTCGGGTAAAATGCTAATTGGCAACTCATTTGGATTTTCGGGGTCGGAATACAAAAGCGGATTTCGTTCGGCAATAGTTGCATCAATAGGATTTATTCCTGCACGGTATGCATTGGCTTGGTTGGACCTATCCTTAATATTATGTTCCTGCGACGAGGATTGATATTTGATTGCCGCCAACACATTAGCTTCCAAGCCTCGTTTGATTTTCCATGTTAAATCGGACTGAAACTTTAAGTCGGTTACATTTAAATCAATGTAATTATTGTCTAATTCATGAAAAATATTAAATGGTGCGTAATTACGAGTATAAAACTCCTGCGGGTCGAGCGTGCGCGAAGTATTAAGCGCAAAACTATAGGGATTAATATCAAAATCGCGTTTCACTTCACCACTTACCACATCCACATCCTGGCTCAAAGTTCCGGGGGCTTTCTGCTTGCGATAAGAGCCTGTTGATAAAAGATTTAAAATCAGATTTTTACTAACGTCATACGATGCATTTACATTGGCAGTATAACGTTGTACGGCACTTGATTT
>CAIWIS010000105.1 GCA_903912795.1 uncultured Bacteroidales bacterium | reverse complement strand
TAAACTTTCAAACAAAGTTTCATTATTCGGATTGTTTACAAGTTTACTTAAACCTCTAAAGTATTGGCTTTGGAAATCATAAATATCAGAAGTTTTGACTTGTAAAACAGTGATTATTTCATTCCCTAATTTTCTCAAATCAATCGTTTTTTGTCCCCCTTTGAGTAGTTCAGTTCTTATTTCTTTCAATGCATCCCCCAGATTGTTGTTATTCCCTTCTTGATACCATCTATAAGGGGTTTCAAGGTCTGGGAATCTCACAAAGTTTTTCAAATCTTCATTAAAATCGACTAATTGTTCAGCACCAAAATCCATAATCCCTTGTAAAGAATCACCTAAAACATGAGTAGGCAAGACCTTTGATAACTCCATAACCATTAGATGTTGAGATTTTGTGCAATCTTGATATTCATCTACAAAAAGCCCACTATAAGTATTAGAAATAATTCGAAGTACAGAGTATTTTTTAAAGAGTACTATTGCTTGCTTGACAATAAACGGATAGTAAGCTTTTGAGTCTTCTTGAGCAGGTGAATCTGCACCACAATAAAATGCATTCACATACTTTTGCGCAAAACCAGTAATGGTCTCAATATGATATTTTGAGTTAGAAATATTTTGCTGTTTTATTTTTTCTTTGATTGAAGCAATCCCAGCGTGTGTATGAGTTAGAATTAATTGCACATCTCCATCAGGTGTATATTTTATACACTCTGCAAGGGTATAAGTTTTTCCATAGCCAGCTGGAGCAACTAACAAACTTTTTCTTTCCGAAACAAAACTATTATAATCAAACATTGTCAATCCATTTAGTTAAATCTGAATATTGCTTTGCCAGATGACTGTCTGGTATTTCAGATAAATTATTAAACCAAACTATTCCAAGTGTTTGACCATTTTGGATGGTTTTAAACCATGATTTGTCCTCAGTAGGTTTGTCCTCTTTCTTTGTTTTAAGTGTTGATGCTTTTGATATTGCATCTCTTATTTCTGGACTGTCATTATTGAGCCAATTTTTATCCAATGGACTTCCATATTGGTTACTTACAAGTGTTTGAATGCTCTCCTCTCCTTTCAATTCTGTTGCTTTATCAATTAGAAATTGTACAGCTTCCCATGGTAGTTCAGAAAACAGTTGATATTCTATTGACTTGTCTTCTTGGCAATCAACTATGACTACACCAAGTTCTCTTAATCCAGCTTTTTGTTTATTTGTATCCTTCTCGTCTGAATCACATAAAACACAAACATCATATCCGGCAATCTTAAACTTCTTGCAATAATTGACAAAGTTCTTTCCTTTACCGTCAACTATTGAAATTCCCAAAATTGGGAAGTTTATAAGTCCATTTGAAATTCTATGTCGATCTAATGCTCTACAAATACCAACCTCAGTTGCTCCTTCACCAATCAATATCCTTTTGGAGAAAAAAGCTTCTGGATTACTTCTAAGGCAGCCTTGAAATTCTTCTTCAAATTTAAATAAGCAAGGAGCACTGTTTCTCATTAAGAATAGATTTATTGCATCTAATTCAACAATCACATTACTAGAATGAGTTGTAATAAAAACTTGTCCTTTATTTTGTTCTTTTAATATTTTTGCGAGAAATCGTACTCTATCTGGTTCAAGTCCTTGTTCTATCTCATCAATTAAAATAATACCACCCGACTTAGCAAGCTCCGTTTGGATAGCCATTGATAAAAGTCTTTTAGACCCTTTCCCTTTAAGTCTATATGGTATCTTTTCATCATGCAAACAAAC
>CAIWIS010000104.1 GCA_903912795.1 uncultured Bacteroidales bacterium | reverse complement strand
TCTTCCTCCACAACCAAGTTGTCGATAATAAATAATTGTCGTTCGGAAGTGTTTTTTCCCATGTAAAACGAAAGTAAATCATGCACGGCATCTTCCTTTTTTAAAGTCACTTGATCCAAACGAATGTCTTTGCCTATGAAGTGCTTAAATTCATCGGGCGAAATCTCTCCAAGTCCTTTAAAGCGTGTTATTTCAGGATTTGCACCTAATTTAGCCATTGCTGCTTGCCTTTCTTCGTCGGAATAGCAATAAATAGTCTCCTTCTTATTTCGAACTCTAAAAAGTGGTGTTTGCAAAATATGAACGTGCCCTTTTTTGATTAAATCGGGGAAGAATTGCAGAAAGAATGTGATAAGCAATAGACGAATATGCATTCCATCCACATCGGCATCGGTGGCAACTATCACTTTATTGTAACGAAGGTTGTCAATGCCATCTTCAATATTTAAGGCGGCTTGAAGTAGGTTGAACTCCTCGTTTTCGTACACTATTTTTTTTGTTAAGCCATAACTATTCAACGGTTTACCACGCAAACTGAATACTGCTTGTGTGTTTACATCCCTGCTTTTGGTAATGGACCCACTTGCCGAATCACCTTCGGTAATAAAAATACTACATTCTTGAATTGCTCTGTTTTTAGCTTCATCTTTTGTAGGTGAATCGTTGTAATGCACACGGCAATCGCGTAATTTTTTATTGTGTAGATTCACTTTTTTGGCTCTTTCGCGCGCCAATTTCGTAACACCAGCTATTGCCTTTCGCTCTTTTTCGGAGTCCTGAATTTTTTGCAATAAGGTCCCAGAAGTTTCTGTATTGCGGTGTAAGAAGTTATCCAATTCTTTTTTCAGAAAATCAGAAATAAATTTATTAACCGACAATCCTCCCGATGGCGCCATATCGCGCGAGCCGAGTTTTGTTTTGGTTTGACTTTCGAAAACAGGTTCTTCAACACTGATGGCAATAGCAGCAATAATACCATTGCGAATATCAGTAACTTCGTGATTTTTATTGTAATACTCTTTAATAGTACGTGCTACAGCCTCACGGAATGCACTTTGATGTGTCCCTCCTTGCGTAGTATGTTGCCCGTTTACAAACGAATAATACTCCTCACCATACTGATCGCTATGCGTTAAAGCTATTTCAATGTCCTCACCTTTGAGATGAATAATGGGATACAATGGCTCCGCTGTCATGTTTTCATTTAGCAAATCGAGCAAGCCGTTTTTCGACAAAATCTTTTTTCCATTGAAGTTTATCGTTAA
Source organism: uncultured Bacteroidales bacterium (assembly GCA_903912795.1). GTDB lineage: Bacteria > Bacteroidota > Bacteroidia > Bacteroidales > Paludibacteraceae > Paludibacter. The sequence continues at coordinate 13,230 of CAIWIS010000104.1, read as the reverse complement.
ACCAGTATTGAGATACGCAAAATTGCGCAACATAGTTTCGATATATTCTTCTTTGTAAACATAATCGTTGAATAGCTTATTGTCAGGCACAAAATAGATGTATGTTCCTCTTTCTGAGCTTGTATCATCTGTAATGTTGCTGTCTTCAATTAATTTTCCTTCTACAAATTCAGCTCTGCGGGTTTTACCATCACGGTAACTTTGTACAATAAATGTGGACGAAAGTGCATTCACGGCTTTTGTACCAACACCATTCAGACCAACCGATTTTTTAAACGCTTTGGAGTCGTATTTACCACCTGTATTCATAACCGACACAGCATCAATCATCTTACCTAACGGAATACCACGCCCGTGGTCGCGCACTTCCACATGTCCATCCTTCACCTTTACTTCCACCGACTTACCTTCGCCCATACGGTATTCGTCAATACAGTTATCGAGCACCTCTTTGAGCAACACATAAATTCCATCGTCGGAATGCGTGCCATCGCCTAATTTTCCGATATACATTCCCGGACGGCGGCGCACATGCTCTAATCCTTCGAGCGTAATAATATTGCTATCGCCGTAATCAACTGATTGTGTGATAATTTGTTCTTCCATAATAATTATTTTGCTATCCAACTTTCCGGATTTAAAAGTCCACGTCCTTGCCAAATTTGAAAGTAAAGTTCAGTTTTGTTGTCGTTATCTGAGTCAGTAAAAATCCGACCAATCGATTGTTTTGCCGATACTTTATCGCCTACATTTACATAAATTTCGGTTAAGTTGGCATATACAGTTCTAAATTCGCCATGTTGAATTATTACAGCATTGTTTGTGCCCGGAATGGAGAATCGTTGTGTAACTGTTCCTTCAAAAACTGCTCTTGCATTGCTTCGGGCAGGTGTTTGTACGTAAATACCTTTATTGTTTGTAGTTACGTGTTTTAGAACAGGATGCGCCTGCACGCCATAATGTCCACTAATATAACCATTGGATGTTGGCCATGGCAATCGGCCCCTATTGGCTGCAAAATTCCCCGAGATTAATGTTTCCTCCTTGGTAAGTGCCGAAACAGCTGTACTTTTGGTAGGAGTTTTTGCTTCTTTTTCGGCAATTTCTTCCGCCTTACTAGCTTCGGATGCCGCTTCTTTAGCTTCGGCTTTGGCTATTTCTTCGGCTTTTACTGCAGCTTTCACCTCGGCTTTGGCTTCTTTGGAATTAGTTGTTTTGCTTTTTTCCTCAGCAAGACGTCTAATCTCCTCTGCTTTCTCGGCAGCTATTCGTTTCCGTTGTTCTTCGGCACGTTTGGCATCGGCAGCTTTTTTAGCTTCAATTGCCTTTTGCGTTAATATTTGTTGTTGTTTTTCGGCATTACGTTTTGCTTCGGCTTTTTTAATTTCGGCAGCAATAATATTAGCAATTTTATTATTTAAATCGGCTGCTTTCTTTTGTTGAATTTTTAAATCGGCTCTGAGTTTACTTTCTTTCTTTTTTAAGTCAGTAAGTTGCACTTTCACTATCTTTTCATCCTTCGATAATTTTACGGTTTCGGCTTCTTTCTGTTTTACAACAACCACTTTGGTGTTTTTATTGCGAACAAGACTATCACTCTTCGAAATGATTTGAACCTTTACGCCTTCAATTTTGCGAACTTGGGACTTCCGGTATTCTTGAAATTCCTGCAGGTAACGCATTCTACGGTACGATTGGTCAAAAGTCTCGGCCGAAAGTATAAACATTATTTTAGCATAGATACTTCGGTTGGTATGTGCCTCCTGTACCATGCGGGCATAGTCTTTTTTAAGCTTCGTCAATTGGCTCTCAAGCACCTTTTTTTCTTGGTTTAAGCGAGTTACTTCACTATCAAGCGCAACAATTTCAGTCGAAATATTTTTTATCAACGATTTTCGCTCATTGATATTTTTATTTATAATGGTCAGTTTTGTTAGCGAGCTTTTTTGCGACTTTTTAGTCTCGTTCAACATTTTATTGGTAGTTTCGAGCACCTTCAGTGCTTGCTTACGCTGCGATTCGAGTTCCTTTACGCTTTGAGCATGTAAAGGGAGCACAAGGCACAAAATGAGAAGTAGTAATACCTTTTTGAAGTCAAATTTCATTATGGTCATTCTTTAATTTTATCAAAAATTATGTTTGTTGCAAAGGTAGTATTTATATCAATGTTCTTTTATAAAATAATCTGGTTTTTACTTATTCAATAACTGATTTATGTCTCCAACAGAATATTTCGAAGGGTCAATTCTCGTAAAACTAAGCTCACTATCAAATACTGCTTTCGAAATTTTAAAATCAAATTTTACGGTACGTTTACCGTTTGTAGTTACTAAATTTATAATTTGCGGAAAAATAATTGTTTCCAAAAGTGCAAACTGACTGTAAGCAACCTCCATGCGGTAATCAGAATTAATGGCTTTTAACTCCTGTTTCTCAATACGGTCGGTTGAGTTTATCATTATTTGCTGATTCATTTCGGAATTCTGGTAGGTTATAACATTCAGATTGTTTACGCCTTCGGATTGTTTGCAATTACGCAAATCGGCATCGGCACTACCCACGGTAAAAAAGCGGTTGGAAAGCATAGCCTGTATATCGGAAAAACCCACCGTCAACCCAAATTTAGTCTTAAAATAGGCAAAAGGCACCTGATATAATTTTTTATTTACTTTGTCGAATACCAGCATACTATCCTTGAGAATTTCAACTTTAAACATTTCTAAACCCATAAAAGGCTGAATAGAAACATGTATGGCAGAATCGGTACGCATTTTACAACTAGCCGATGTGTTGAATTTTCGTCCGCCAACTTCCACCGCAACCGTCATTTTACTTACATTGGCAGATGCAAACTTCGGTTCTGCTTTTTGTATTCTCTCCACTTGCTCCATTAGTTTGTGGTCGACATTGTCGGTTTGAACCAAGGCTTTTTTAGTTTTACAAGCTGTAAAAGTAAGAGCTAGAAACAAAATGCTTGTAAATAAAAATGCACCAGTTCTACGATTTTTATTTCTCATTTTTCTTCAGAGTTTCAGTTAATTTATCAATTTTCAATTTCAAAGCATCCGTTTTATTTTCGGACTCATACGCTTTTTTCCACATTTCGAGTGCTTTTTTCTCATTACCCGTTTTAAGCAAAATATCGCCATAATGTTCGTACATTACAGCAGTATCTTGTTTTTTATCAGCATTGTCAATAGCACGTTCCATGTAGAATTTTGCTAAGGAATAATTACCTTGTTGGTAAAAAATCCAAGCATAAGTATCCAAATACGTACTGTTTTTTGGTTCCTTCTCTATAGTTTTGGCGCTTAAACTTTCCGCCTTTTTAAGATTTTGATTTTTTTCGGATAAATAATATGCATAATTATTCATTACATAAATATTAGCTGGATTAGCCTCTAAAGCCTTTTCGTAAGCTTCGAAAGCACGTTCGGTGCTATCCATTTTGTAGTAAATATCCCCAATTTGTGCATAATAATCACTTTTTATAGGTTTTTCTTCCTCTTTTACCAAACTCAAGGCTTTATTATTGACTAGGAGAGCCGTTTTGTAATTTTTCAATTGCGTTTCGGCTATTCCTTTGTAAAAATAAAACTGATGAATGTCGGGTAAAATAGCTATAGCTCTATCGGTTGCCTTTTGCAATTCAGTGAAATTTTGTTCCTGCAAGCGAATTTGAATGATTTGCATCCACGTTTGTACGTTTTTTTGATCAATATTCAACATGGTTTCGTAGGTTGCCAATGCTTCAGGGTATCGTTTGCGAAATTGTAGAAAAACAGCATAATAATCATATACTTTTTCTTCGAGTGGATATCGGTCGAGCAATAACTTAAACAAAGATTCTGTTTCGTCGAGCTTCACTGTATCGCGTACTAAATCTTTAACATAATCGCCCAGAATGGTTATTTTTTGCTCCACTTCTAAGGCATCGAGTTTTAGTGCTTTTACAATATTCAATTTCGAATTTTCGGTATCGCCTTTCTCTTTGTAATACTCCGATAACGAAACAAAAACATACGGATTATCCGGCTCATTCGCTTCAACTTGCTTGTATATTTCAAATGCTTTTTCAGGCATTTTTTGGTACATATAAATGTCACCACGCAGCACTTTGAAACGCATATCCGATGGGAATTTGGCTGATAGTTTGTCAATTTCGGCAATGGCTTTTTTATTCTGCTTTAGCTCCAAGTATAGATTAAACTTTTCCATTGATAATGAACCATCAATGCCTGCTATACTTTCGAGCTTATTTAGTGCCTCAATGGATTTTGCAGGCTGCTTAGTTTGCCTGTAAAGCGAACTTAATATTTGATAAACATCTTCCTTTTCGGGAAAGTGTTTTTCTAAATTTGTAGCTATCTCTATAGCCTCATTCGGCTTTTGCAAAGCGGCGTAAAGCGAAATGAGGTTAACATTGTACCACCAGTTTTTCACATTACTCTCGTATGCTTTTTTACTTGCAAGTAGCGCTTCGTTTTTTCGTCCCATAGCAGTATAAAGCTGTCCGAGTTCCGATTGTAAGCCTCCATCAGTAGAATCAATGCTTTCGCAAATTCGAAATGTTTCGAGCGCTTGGTCAAATTTACGGTCTTCTTTTTGTTTAATCCCTTCGTAAAAAAAAGTCATAAAACGGGTGTAATCTTCCTCGTTAACAACCGTTTTCTCAGCTTTAGTTACAACAATTGATTTGTGAGCTTTACACGAAAAAAGTGTAGCACATAAAACTATCAAGAATATGTATTTTGTTTTTACTCTCATTAAAGCAATGTAATTATTAACCAGCACTTTACAAACCTTATAAACGTTATAAACTCAACTTCAACTTTGCAATCAACTCATCACCTAGTTCGGTTTTTAATTTGATATGGTTTTGAACTTCGAGCACAAATGGATTATTCTCAAAATTTCCACGTACCGATTCAAAATCTTTGTGTTTTTGTTCCTCATTTCCATCAACTCCAAAACCAGTTTTCGAATTCAGATTAAATTCCTTATTAGCATCATTGTATATCATTTTATCGAGTTTCACAACCGATGTTTTCCAAGTTTCGATAGTTGATATTATATCGTTTAAAGTTATTTCGGCAATTGATTTGTTCCAATATGCTTCCAACTTTTCTTTTGCCCATGTCCATTCATAATCATAATACTCCAAATGGATATTATCCAATTCGTATTGAATATCTGTAAGGTTAAATTGATTTGTCTCTATTTGAAGTAACAGTTCGTCGATTACTTTTTTGGGAGCAATAAGTCCCGAAAGGTCAATCCATTCGCCGCTACCTTTTTCAAAATCGGGTTTTAATCGTTCACGAACTTTATCAATAGAGCTTAAATCTGCATTTTTTAAACGGGTTATAAGCGAGTTCCCTAAAAATTTATGAATGCCAATAGTATATAATTCCAAGCCATGACGGAGTGATGAATTTTTGATACTACAATTCTGATACGTATAAACATCCGTTGTTTCGCCAGCAATTTGTTTCAAATTTGACAATACTTCCACTCCTTTCATCATTTTACCAATGGTGTAAGGGCTTAATAGATTGAAATTTATGGGATCAATTTTATGACTATCTTTTCGGTTATCACGCTTTGGCCATTTTTGAGCATCGCGTATGGTACCTACACTGCGAAGGTTAACGCCTGGAACCAAAAAACTCTCTGTGGCATTCTCAATGAGGTACGAGAATGGCAAATCCGAAGTGTCGGAATGCTTGTAATGACGACCCATAACCAGCGTAAATGCACCAATACGAGCAGGCCACAAAAGGTATGAATCGCTGGTAGTTTTGGAACCACGTTCGCAAATGCCTTGATGTATTGGACCTAACTTATACATGTGGTTACTTTGGTTCGAACCGCTCCCAGCATTAAGAAACGAGAACATGCCCGCTATCAGAAGCGTTGATTTGTGGTGCGAAACTGTGTAAGGACCTGCAAATATAGCTGTTGCCTCGCCATGTAAACCCTGGCAGTTGGAGAAAAATAGCGAGTCGAGAGCCGAATAATGTTTGCCCATAATACATCCCTGACCAACAAAACAACGTGAAATTAACGTTGAATCGGTTACCGAAACACCTGAACAAAGTATAAAATCATTGCATTTAACACCCGAGCCAACCAATACTGGAGCTTGCTCGTTACTATTTATAGAGCCGTTTTCGAGCAATGATGCACCTTCGATAACTGCACTATTGCCTATGCGGACATTTTTAATACTTCCACAGTTTACAATGCGAACACCATGGCCAATTGTTCCGACCGATGATTTTAAGGTAGCAGCATAAGCATCAATCAAAAGCTGTAAATTATGAATCAACTCAGGACGGTGACGATAAAGTGTAAGTATATAAGCCAAAGGTGCTGATAGTTCATCGTAAATTGGTATTTCGCGCCCACCGCCTTCGTTCATTACGGGCACCTTAACTCCGTTACCAAAAGCAGATTCGCCCTCAACCAATATCAAATTTACATTTTCGATATATGAGTTGTCGCCAATTTTATAATTGGCGATATAATTGTGTATTTTATCAATAAATACATCATTCCCCACCTCACAGTTATGTAAACAACAGTTATTTAAACCGGCATGTTTTTTAAAACCTCCAGCAAGTTCGAATACCCTATTGTATGAACCTAATTTATTTTTTCCTGAAAAATGCACATTGCATAAATAGTTAGGCGAAAAATTTTCCGCCACTTCCACCTCGTTCCAGTTTTCGGCCGAACAGCCATAAACTGTGAGTGTTGCAATTTCTTTATCGGTTAGCTTACGATACATATTATTCTTCGTATTTTTGAAACAAAAAATCGTTATACGGATATCGTACAACATGTATTTCTTTGATTTTATTGTACATCATTTCCTTTAGCGGCTCAATATTTTGTTTTTCGCGTGCCGAAATAAACAAGCAATTATCGTGCATTTTCGACATCCAAGTCTTCTTTAAATCGTCCAAACTTAGGTTTTCGCGTTTAACGGGCGATAAGTCATCCTCCTCTTTTGGAGTATAATTAAATGCATCAATTTTATTGAAAACTAATATTGTAGGCTTTTCACGTGGGTCAATATCTTTTAATGTTTGATTCACCACCTCAAGCTGCTCTTCAAAATTTGGGTGCGAAACATCTACCACATGAATTAACAAATCGGCTTCGCGCACTTCGTCCAATGTAGATTTAAATGACTCAATAAGATTTGTAGGCAATTTACGGATAAATCCTACAGTGTCCGACAAAAGGAAAGGCAAATTATCAATTATAACTTTACGTACAGTGGTATCTAATGTTGCAAAAAGCTTGTTCTCGGCAAATACTTCCGATTTGCTAAGCATATTCATCATAGTAGATTTGCCCACATTGGTATATCCTACAAGTGCTACTCGAACCATTTTACCACGGTTTTTACGTTGTGTAGCCATTTGTTTATCAATGTCTTTGAGGTTTTGCTTGAGTAGCGAAATTTTTGTGAGGATAATCCGACGGTCAGTTTCAATTTGTGTTTCACCAGGGCCACGCATACCTATACCTCCTTGTTGACGTTCAAGGTGGGTCCAAAGTCGGGTGAGGCGCGGCAACATATATTGCAGTTGTGCCAATTCAACCTGAGTTTTAGCATTGGCCGTTTGTGCTCGTTTGGCAAAAATATCCAGAATTAAATTTGTGCGGTCAAGTATAAGCACATTGAGTTCTTTCTCTATATTTCGTAATTGCTTTGGCGACAATTCATCGTCGAAAATGACCACTCCAATGTCATTGGCATCGACATATTCTTTAATCTCTTGCAACTTACCTGGGCCTACAAAGGTTTTGGGATTGGGATAATCAATGCGCTGAAAAAACAGTTTTTCAGGAGATGCACCAGCAGTATCGGCTAAAAAAGCCAATTCGTCGAGGTACTCATGCGCACGATCTTCTTTTTGGTGTTGGGTAATTAAGCCAACCAGAACAGCTTTTTCCTGATATATTTCTGTTTGCATTAGGTGCTATTTTTTAATAAAAAACCGCTTGGACATGATCCAAACGGTTTTTGTACAATATCTTTCGATTCTCCGATTTTTACCGTCGGTGCGAATGTCTGTTTTTGTTTAATTATTGCAGTTTGAAGTTAACTGGTAAAGTGTATTTTACACGTACCGATTTTCCACGTTGCTTACCCGGACTCCAGTTAGGCATTGATTTGATAACGCGGATTGCTTCTTTGTCCAAACTAGGGTCAACTGGGCGTACTACTTCTACATCTACAATTGAACCATCTTTGTTTACTACAAACTGGCAAATTACACGCCCTTGTATACCATTTTCTTGAGCAATTACTGGGTATTTTACATTATCACCTAAGAATTTGAAAAGAGCTTGATCTCCACCTGGAAATGAAGGCATAGTTTCAACTACCTGAAACACTACATTGTCTTCTTCTTCGACAGGAGCTGCAACGGGAGCCGCAATAACTACTTCTTTGTTTTTATCATCTTCGGTGTTTATATCAACACTTTCCACAATAACATCATCTTCCACAATATTAATTACCTCAACTACATCGGGTACTGGAGGTGGTGGAGGTGGTGGTAATTCTTGTTGAGTCTGTTGAATCTCAATTTCCTCTTCGGCAAGCATTTCTGTGTCAAATGAGTCATAAATTTTTACTTCAGATTCGGTCCATTCGAATCCAATGTACAATAGTGACAAGACCATAACAAGGCCCATCATCACGAAGAGCATTTTTTTATCTTCTAAAGAAGCTTTTGGTGACTTTTTTAATTCCATTTTTGCTGAATTATTTAAATTTCGAGGTCACAAATGTAATATTATTTTTTAAAACACTAAACTTTTAACGCTAAAAAATTGAATTTATTTGATAATTTATTCAGAATCAATAAAAATAATCTTTTTTTAGCATGCGAACGCAATTTATTTCAATTTTAGCGTTTTATTTTTCGGCAATCTTACTTCATTAATTTTTGGTTCGAATGCCTAAAAACCGTATCTTTGAATATTAATTATAAAAACATCGTTTTTTATGTTTCATAAAGGTGTTACTGCATTTTTGTTTTCGATTTGTTCATTATTCGTATTTTCACAAGCAGGAAATGGTGTCTATTCATTTCTCGATTTACCTGTTTCGTCGCGCGTGGCTGCCCTTGGTGGAACAAATGTGTCGTTGCGCGATAACGATTTGAGTTTCGCTTTTCGTAATCCTGCCCTACTTACTGCCGAGAGTGATAAACAAATAAGTTTAAGCATGGCTAATTACTTGGCTGATATTCAGTTTGGATCTGCCATGTATGGTTTTAAAGTTAAAACCAAAAATTATTTTGCGGTTGGTGTGCAATATATTAATTATGGAAAGTTTATTGAAACAAGCGATATCAATACCGAACTAGGTGATTTTTCGGCAAAAGATATGGCTCTCAATATTGTATATGCACGCCCTTTAACAGATAAAATCACTGTAGGAGGTACACTTAAACCTATTTATTCTGTTTTTGAACGCTATTCCAGCTATGGTGTGGCCATGGATGCCGGTGTGAGTTTTATTGATCCAAAACGTTATTTTTCGGCAGGTTTGGTTTTGCGCAATTTGGGAACTCAACTCAAAGGATATTACCGTAACGAAGATGGACAGCATTTTGAACGTTTACCATTTGATATTCAGTTAGGTTTAACCAAAAAACTGAATCACGCTCCTTTTAGACTGTCGCTCACCTTGCACAATTTACAACAATGGAGCCTAAATTATTATACCAACGACAACAGCAGTGGACAGAATGTATCCGACGAAATCAAATTTGTTGATATGGCTTTTCGACATGCAATTTTTGGAGTTGAATTTGTTCCAAGTAAAAACTTTTATTTAGCTGCCTCTTATAATCATCGCCGACACAACGAGTTAAAAATGCCTGGCTTTAAGAGTAGTACTGGCTTCTCATTTGGCGGTGGAATTAAACTTTATAAATTTCAGGTTGGATTTGGCATGAGTAATTTCCAAACTGGAAATTCAGCTTACCAATTTTCGATAGCCACTTCGCTCAACGAATTTAAATTATAAAGAGTTTGAAAAAATATCTACCTATTATTATCTGTCTTTTGTTTTGTATTGGGTTTGTAACAATCACCGATTTCCGACTTTATACTTCAGCCAATGCCAACACATTTGATAACTGCACCAAAATAGATAGCGTTACGCATTTTAAAAAATGCTTACCAGAGGCAGTTGGAATGAATTCGGTCACTCTCCAACGTATCGATTCAATTGCAAAAGATGCAATTCGCAACATGGCTTTCCCTGGTTGTCAGGTTTTTGTATTAAAAGATGGAAAAGTAGTATACAATAAAAGCTTTGGTAAGTATACATACGAAACTGACCGAAAAGTAACAACTACCACCATTTACGATTTAGCTTCTTTATCAAAAACTACAGGAACATTATTGGCAGTAATGAAGCTATATGATGATAATAAGTTGGATATAAACGATAAAGCATCGGACTATCTGGATTTTTTAAAAGGAACTAATAAAGAGCACATTAAAATTGTAGAGTTGTTATTTCACGAAACTGGTTTACCTGCATACATTTACTTTCCAACATCCATCTCACAAAAAAACGCTTCATACTCCACAACGGACTCTATACATTCAGCTGCTATGAAGCTCATAGCCAATACTCGCTTAGGCTCCAAAACATATCTTTATAGCTGTATAAATTTTGTGTTATTAAAAGAAATTGTCGAAACCATAAGTGGGGTTACGTTGGACTTTTTTCTTCAACGTGAGTTTTATGGTCCTATGAATTTACGAAACCTAGGATATGTACCATTGCGTACTCATGCTCAGGACGAAATTGCTCCAACTTTAAAGAAAATTAGCTCAAATGGTTTTTTGCAAGGCGAAGTACACGACCCCATAGCCAACTTTTTTGGAGGAGTATCGGGCAATGCGGGGCTGTTTGGTACAGCACACGATGTAGCTGCAATATATCAAATGATTTTAAATAATGGAGATTTAAACGGAAAGCAGTACCTTTGTAAACGAACTTGTCAGATGTTTACCACTACAGTTTCGGCTAGCGGTAGGCGTGGATTGGGATTTGACAAACCAGTGCCAGCTAACCCGGCAATAAATCCTTGTAGCAAATTGGCACCAAAAGAGGTGTTTGGACACACGGGTTATACAGGGACATGCTGTTGGGTTGACCCAGCAAATAAGTTAGTTTATGTGTTTTTAAGCAATCGAACTTATCCCAACGATGGCGTCAATAAATTAGCCCGTATGAGTATTCGCCCCAAAATACAGGGTGTTATATATCAGTCAATTATAGATTTTAAACGAAAGTAAAATGTTTATCAATTCGAAAAATTATGAGTCGAAAAATTATCTTTTTTAGTTTGTTTATTTGTAGTTTATTTATTTCAAGTTGCTCCAACGCGAATAAAAAAGGCGACAAAACAAAAACTACTACTTCTGAGGAACAAAAAGACACAACCACGCAGCAAGTGGCCAATACCGCTGCTCAAATAATGGCCAAACCTCAAGTTCCAGTGCTGTGTTATCATCGCATAACTGATGGTAGTAAAGGCGATTACACAGTAAGTCCAGCTACATTTTCGACACACATGAAGGTGCTTGCCGATAGTGGTTACCATTCCATTTCGCCAACTCAATTATACGATTATTTAGTATATAATAAATCCTTGCCTGCCAATCCGGTTATGATCAGTTTTGATGATTCACGAATTGAACATTCAACAATTGCTGCTCCTGTAATGGAAAGAAACGGAATGCGTGGCGTTTTCTTTATTATGACAATTACGTACAATAAGAAAAACTACATGACAACCGACGAAATTGCACAACTCGCAAAAGCGGGACATACCATTGGGCTCCATAGTTGGGATCATACTATGGTTACAAAATACAAGGAGGAAGCAGACTGGAAAAAGCAAGTGGAAGAACCAATAGCTAAACTAACAAAAATTACGGGCAAGCCAGTTGAGTTTTGGGCACATCCAAATGGTGTGTTTAATCATGAGTCGGCAGTTGGACTTAGCAAATATTTTAAGCTCTCGTTTGCATTGAGCACTAAGCGCGATTCCATACAGCCACTTCAATGTGTTCGTCGTGTAATAGTACCCGATATGTCAACGCAAGCCTTACTGAAATCTATGCGTCGCACTTTCAACTAAAAAATTATAATTATTTAAACAAATAAAATATGAACAATAAATTAATTATCTCGTTCGCTCTCGCATTAATATTTATTAGCTGTAATCCAAAAAACGATAAAAAATCGGGCAATAATACAGCTATTGAACAACAAGAACCGGAAACGTTGAAAGTGGACACGCTGGCATACATCAAAAAGAATTTAGCACTTGCAAACGGCGACACTACTGGCTATTGGCCAATTAAAAATAATGTTTTTCCTATTGATGGAGCCATTTTGCCATTTAAACGAATTATTGCATTTTATGGTAATCTTTATTCCAAAAAAATGGGAGCGTTGGGCGAATATCCACCAAAAGTATTATGGCAAATGCTTAATAAAGAAATGAAAGCATGGGAAAAAGCAGACTCGTTAACTCCGGTAATTCCAGCCATACACTATATTGCAATTGTGGCTTCGGGTACTCCAGGCAAAGATGGTAAATACCGCACACGTATGCCTGAGCATCAAATTGACTCTGCTCTCGCTATAGCTAAAATGGGAAATGCTATTGTATTTTTGGATATTCAGGTAGCGTTAAGTACGCTTCAACAAGAAGTACCAACTTTGGAAAAGTATTTGAAATTACCACAGGTGCATTTAGGTATTGACCCTGAGTTTTCGATGAAAGATGGTAGTAAACCAGGTAAAAAAATTGGCAACTATGATGCAAACGATGTTAATTACTGTGCCGACTATTTAGCTAAGCTAGTAAAAGACAATAATTTGCCTCCAAAAATTTTAATTGTTCACCGTTTTACGCAAGGCATGGTTAAGCGTCACAAAGAAATTAAACTTCGTCCTGAAGTTCAAATTGTGATGCACATGGATGGTTGGGGTGAACCAATTTTGAAACGCAGCACCTATAAATTGTATATCTACAAAGAGCCCGTACAGTTTACTGGTTTTAAATTGTTTTATAAGAACGATTTAAAGAAAGCGCCACACACCTTAATGACGCCAGAGGATTTATTAAAACTGAAACCTCAACCTATTTATATCCAATATCAATAAAT
>CAIWIS010000103.1 GCA_903912795.1 uncultured Bacteroidales bacterium | reverse complement strand
TTTATGTTGATAATCGAATTTGCAGGATTTGGGAAAACCTTCACATTCAAATCCTTTGTCATTTTATTTGTAATAATTCCGGTTGATAGTTCACGTTCAATTCCCACTTCAATACTGTTAAAGATATCGTCGGTATTATCCGTATTTACCAGCATACAATCCGACCCCCAACGACCGCTTTTATCTAAAATTGCATCACTAACAGAGAATGTGACTGTTTTCCATTGATTATCACCAATGCCTGTAACCGGTTGTAGGGCATTTTTGATTCCTTCGGGTGATTTGAAACAAAACGTCCAAGTTGAACCTGCATTTTTATCTAACCAAATGATTTTGAAATTCAGATTTTTTGGTTTTGAATCGATAAACATTTCCGGATCAAATTTGAAATACATCGTGTCCCTGCAGGTGGAATGTTCAAACGAACGCGCAAAGCGATCGTATTTCATGGAACTTTTAGTGATTGGGCCACGCACCCGAAACAAACCGATTGAGGTTGAGTCGGGTTTAATTTGAGTAAAGAAACGTTCAATATTCCCTTCGTTAATATCCCAACCCACATCGTTATATGCCTTCAGGTTAGCACGTTGATACACTTGTCCCTGAGTCATAGCTAAAGTATCTTCGGCAAGTGCTCCCCTATTTTTGTATCTGGGACTGTTTACAATGGCTAAATAGCGTTTTATATTTGTTCGAACAGCAGGTTGATTACCATAGTCCTTTTCCGGAAATTTAACAGTATTAGCAGCATTTAGTCCTTCGTGAAAAACACAAAAACCAACTGTGGCTGTAGCCGGATAAACCTGTTGTGCATATCGGGTAAACATTCTGAATGTTTCAACACAAGACGGGTGAGCGAGCACATAAGTCAACGAAGTTGCATTCAGATTATTGCAAGAGAGTCCGGTATTAATTCCACTAAGCGCACTCCAATAAAACGAAATATCGGGGTTGGTCTGAAAACATTTAAGTTCCCAAGTTCCATCCATTTCGGAAGCAGAGAATAAAGCCAATCCTTTAGGGTTTACCAAATATGGCACCCAGGTATTTACGAAAGATTGTTCGTCGTTTAAATGAACTCCCCTGTTGAATGCTCCCCCTTTGAGCCCAAAACCAATGCTTCTGTCAACCTGACTCATTAGCCAATTGTTGGCAAGAACTTCCTTGTCCGGGTCTACATTATTGAAAGTCAATGGTATTTTTCGAGTGGGAACATCATTGAAATACTTTTTAAACTGATCAAATGCCTCAACCCGAAATTGTTCCCATACAGCAAAAGAGATATCATTGGCCGGCACGTCAACATCACCTTTAAATGCACACTCATCACCAGTACAACCGGTTTTTACCTGCACAAAAGCAATGTATTTAAATTTTTCCTCCGGTTGGCTTCTGAGAAACTCTGCAAACTTTTGTATTAACCTGTAATAATACATTTTGTATGTTGAAGTGAGGTACTGAGGAAAAAACGGCCAAAAAGATTTATCATTTGAACCACTGGTGGTAATTTTTTGTACTTGTGGGTATGGGTTGTTGGTGGAATCCGTATCATTATCATACATCCATAAGGGAGCATCGGGACCTACATTGATACTAAAACGAACGTATTTTTTACTGGCAAAAGCTCTGTCTAAATCACGCTGAAAGTTAGAAAAATTAAAGTTATCTTTTATAGCTTCACATTCGTTCCATTTTTCCTGAGATTCAATACCTTTAATAAAATCAACATTCGGATTAGAAAAATCTGTGACTACATTGCCTCTATCCCATACGCCAAACGATTCAATAGGAAGCGCTGATTGAGAAAAGGATGCCATAACAAAATACAATTGAAAAAAAAATAGTGTGGTACGTTTCATAAAAATTCAGGGAAATAAGTATAACAAAATTATAAAAATCAGTTTAATACTTGATGATTTTTTGGTTAATAACAGGTCGGGTACTCTGAAAGCATCGGATTACATACATTCCACTTTTCAATGAACTGAGGTTAATGGAGTTCGTATTTGAAGTTGCGTATTGTTTTATAACTTTTCCTGCAATATCATAAACCACAATACGATCAATACCAGATGTTTCTGACCATTTTATAACAGAATTCCGGATATCGTAAATAATAGAATTATTGTCTTCATTATAATTTGTTACCGAAGAAATTGGTGAGGACTTTTTAATTTCAATCAGGTGGAAGATATCATCTTCGGTATCTTCGTTTACCAATGAAAAATCGCTATTATTTACCCCTTTGTTCAGAAATTCACCATCTTCTATTGTCACAATTTTCTCCATCCATTTTTTTGAGTCGGTTTTAGTGAAAATCTGAGCAAATTTATCCTGCTCAGTAGTTGAATTATATCTGAATGAGAATTGACCTGTTCCCTCATCCAAATAGATAATTTTTACTTCTATAGATTTATTCGAAGGTGAGTTCAAAAAGAAATCGTCATGCAAATTAAATGACATGCGGTTTTTATTGCTGGCATTTTCAAAACCACGGGCATAGCGACCATAAGGCTGGTTCGTTGGTCCCACTCTCCACCAACCCACGCTTGTATTATTTGCATCCAGTTGTGTGATAAATCTGGAATAATTACGGGCAATGAGTTGATAGCCTACATCATTCATAGCTTTTGAATTATAGAGGTATACCGCATTTACCATAGTACTTGCCGAAATCATATCTCCAACTTTGGCTCCATAATTTGCATATTTTTGTTCAATTTTTCGAATTCTGATGGTATCGCTCTGTTTCGATGATGAACCATACTGACCCACAGGAAATCGATTTACATCTACTGCATCAAGCACATCTCTTAGTGCAACAAACGCATACGGACTAGTTTCCGGAAGTTTGTAGTAGGAGTATTTATTTGCAAAATCAAATGCTGGGTTATATAATCCTGTTGAAACAACATCATATCCAACTTCCCACAAATCCAAGCCTCTATCAACGGTAGAGATAGCAGTCCAATAGTAATTCCAGACAGGGTTTTCTTTGAAAATGGCTCCATCTCCAAATTTGGAAAACTCACCCCGCACAAAATCAGGGTCTTTTCCGGTAAGTCCAAAAAACGAAGGCCGCTGTTCGGTGTCCTGTGTGATTTCGCCATTTGCCTGATAACCCACCGAAACAGTAAACTGCTGTTTTCGCAGGTCAACTGTATAGTGCTGTCTGTACCAGTTTGCAAAGAGTTGTGGTCCACTGGTGCTGGTTCCCCCGTCGTCTTCAATATTAAATAAGAATTTAATATTTGCCAGTTCCGGCTTATTAAAAGCCTCATAATATCGTATGGTGCCTTGTGTACAAATCTCAGCATACTGTTGATCCGTAATCGTATAACCTGTAGGTGATATCACATTACCTTTTAACATCTGTTGGTCACCGGTAGATCCGAAAGCTGGCTGAATAAATGCAAGGGCTTTGCGTTGTGCAGGAGTAAGCGACGCAAGATGATCAGCCAGTTTGCCAATGATGCGATTAAAGTATTTCGTATAAATTGGATTTTTATAATCGGGGAAAGTGGCACTGGGACTTTTAAAATCGGTTAGGATTTTTGAAACCCCTTTATCATATATCCATGTGGGACAATCAGGTCCTACCCAGAATACAAAATAATAATAAAATCCTCCTGCAACTGCTGCATTTATTGCATTGTCGAGTGTACTCCAGTTGTAAACACTATCCTGAGGCTCTACATCACTCCAACTAATGCGACCAGCCAAACCTTTTACAAAAGGATATTTTTGGGTATCAATTACATTTTTTGGACTGTTGGTGAAGAATCCCGCCCAATCAGGTCTTTCAATCGATTCTACAGAGAAAGTGCAGAACAATATGAATAACATTAGCAAATAACTGCTTTTTTTCACGAGCTAGTTTTAATTGGAAATTAAGTTAGTCTTTACTGATTTTTCCGGATTGAATTATATGATTGCCTTTTGTTAACTGACAGATATACATTCCACTCGGCAAATGACTTAAATTCAGTGAACTGTTCTCTTTATCAGACGATTGAAGTAATAATACTCCACTTAGATTATAAATTCTGATTTGGTCAAAATCAGTATTCGTATACCAACGTAAATTCGATTTCACAGGATTTGGAAAGAAAACACATGGATTTACAATATCAGTTGTAACGCCAGTAATTGTTCGCTCAATATCAACTTCAATTCCATTGAAAATATCATCAATGTTATCTGTATTTACAAGTGTAAAATCTGAACCAAGTACACCGGATTTCAAAACATCCATATCGGTTATTGTCGTTGTAACAGTTTTCCATTGTTTGTCACCAATTCCAGTTATTTGAAGTGGCAATTGCATTACTCCGTATATATCTTTGTACTTAAATTCCCATTTCGAACCAGCTATTGAATCGAGCCATGTAATAGAAAATTTCAAACTTTTTGGCTGATTCGTAGAGCTAAACATTTCGTCGTGAAACTTGAAATACATTGTATTGCCTTTCTTACTGTTTTGAAACGAACGGGCAAAACGATCGTATTTCGATGAATTGACTGTCAAAGGTCCCCTTAAGCGGTAACGACCTATAGAAGTAGCATCGGCATTTATCTGATAAATCCAGCGCTCATAATTTCCCTCTTCGATATCCCAACCGGCATCGTTGTATCCTGTTTGTTTATCGCGTTGGTAAACCTGTCCCTGAACTACAGCCAATGCATCATCGATTCGGGCGCCTTGTGCCTGATATGCCTGGCATATCTTTTCGTATCGGGTAACATTGTTCATTGAGCATTTAGTATACAAAGCCTCTGAAAACTTTAAAGTATTATTTGAATTAAGTCCTTCGTGAAAAACCGAATAGGCAGCCGTTGCTGTTTGAGGAAAAATCTGCCCTGCATACTTATTAAAAAACAAAATAGAAGACATAATTTCGGGATCGGCAAGAGCTAAATCAGTTGCATTCGCACTTTGATCGTGAACACTTAAGCCGGTGTTGAGCCCGCTCAGAACACCCCAATAGAATCCAATCCTTGGGTTTAAGTTGTACATTGTTTTCACACAACTTTGATCCATTTCTCCCCTTGAGAATAACACCATACCTTTCGGATTCAATTGGTATGGATTCCAGGTAGTTTTAAAAGGTAGCTCTCCTGTCAAATGATGTCCTCTCATATATGCACTGCCTTTAAATCCAAAGTCAGAGCCAATACTATCTTGTACCCATTTCCATTCTACGGGTTCTCCATTGTCCGGATCAATATTATTGAAAAGCATGGGTATTACGGTACTTTGATCACCATCGTGAAATGCTGCTTTAAATTTACTAAACGCAGCTAACCGAAATTGTAACCAATCTGCAGCACTAATTTTGTATTGAGTATCAAGCGGATTTCCTTTGTAGGCAACTTCATCACCGGTGCAACCTGTCATTACCTGAACAAATGTGACACGACTCCTTAAGGCAGGAGAAAGGGATCGAATGTGTTTACCAAATTCTGAAATAAGATTATGATAATAGGTTTTATAACTAGCGTTAAGGTAGTATGGAAATTGTCCGCTAAATTGAGTTGTTTGATCAGTCAGTACTTTAGGCACTCCACCTGTTGTATATAACCATGCCGGACAATCGGGACCGACTAAAATATTCACATAAGCATTCTTATTGTATGTAGCGCAGGTTTGTAGATTTGCATCAAATGATGACCAATTTATTGTAGTAGAGTTTGTAGGCTGAATATCAGCCCATCTTAATTCTACTTGAACCCCTCTAAAATAATTGTATCTCGTATCAGAAGGTTTCTTCAGAAAATAACCACCTCGGTCCCAAATTCCATAAGATGAAATAGGAAGTGCGGCTTGTTGTTGTGAAAAGACCGTGCTAAAAACCGAGATGATAACCAATATGAATGAGATTTTCTTCATTGTATTAATCAATAACCTGTTAACCCTTGAGGTGAATACGGACTAAATGTTTGGAATACCATCGCATTGTCGCGCATAACCAGTGTATCGGTAAAATGATAAGTATTTCCTGCTGAAATTCCGGTAACGGTATAATCAAGTGTCATGGTTAGATGGGGTGTTTTTTTACCTGTTACTGGATTTAACAACCATGCATTACTATCGTCTTTCGCAAAATCTGTACTTGATTTATAGTATTTTCCTGTACCGGCAACAGTTAATAATGAACCATTGGCACTACTTAACGTAATATCACCTATACCGTTAACATCAGGTAAAAATGTCATTTTCATAACATTTGTTGCAGTTACAAATGTTCCCATACGCTTTAAAAGTGAATTGGTATAACCTGCAGTTGCAACTGAAGCAGTAGCATTTAACTCCTGATCCAGATTGCGATAGGTGTTATCCAACACGCCATTTTTGTATTGTTTTCCACGATAGAAATAAGTGCCGTGCCATGGATTAATATATTTTACTGCAAACAAGGTAAAGTTCATTGGAGCATAGCCTGATTTCCAATCCGTAGATAAAACCGGATTTGGATAAGGATTTTGTTGCAAACTTAAAGTCGGAACGCCAGCTAAAATATCGGTAGTAGCCGACTTAATTTTTAATGGAATTACATAAAGTGTTTTGTAAGAATCGGGATCGTTAAAAAACGCATCAGTCAGGTTTACCCGCAAAAGACCGGTAAAACTTCCTTTTGGAATAACAATAGTTGAATCACTGCCCGTTACAATGTTATAATAGGTTGATGGCATTATTTTTACTGTAGTAAGCTGACCGCCGGGATCGGTAATTTGAGAGGCATTTAAGTACTTCATGTATTGTGGAGCTAATCCAAAAGTCAGATTCCAATCTTTGTCATTTACATACATTCCACCAATACAAGCACCAATATTGAATGCATGTTGCAAATCAATGGAGTTGTCAACAGTAGATTCTCCCAAAACAAGCGTACGTACCGGATATTGATAGGGAAAATATACAGCTTGAGTTGTATAGTTCGGAAAATTATTTGGATCGTTGGTACAGCCCGAAATTAAAAACACAGCTAAAATTGAGCTTAATATTATTTTTTTCATACGTATATTTTTTGTTGATGTATCAATTACCAGCCTTGGTTTTGTATTATGTTATATTTTAAAGTTTCGTTATACGGAATAGGCGCATATATCATATATGGTTGATATGAACGTATTTCCAATTGGGGAATAGAAGTAAATTCAGTGGCTGTTGAATTGATTGAAATTCCTGCTACCGGTTCATTTAGTTTACTTAATCCTACTACATCGCTTACTCCATTTACCCATCTTCTTAAATCCCAAAAACGGTATCCTTCGAAACAAAGTTCTATACGGCGTTCATTGTGAATCAAGGTTCTAAAGTCATCTTTTGAAGTTAGCGTTGCAGTATAAGCAGTGCTAACAATACCGGCTCTTTTACGAATAGCGTCGATTACCTGGCGGGCAGTAAAACCTCCAATTGCAAAATCGGGACCACCTACTTCGTTAGC
>CAIWIS010000102.1 GCA_903912795.1 uncultured Bacteroidales bacterium | reverse complement strand
GGTATTTTCGGGCGTTGTAATACGATCGGCTATAACAACAGCTCCTGTTGGGAAGTAAACTACTCTTCTTCTATATCCACACGGATTGTAGTTAAGCACATACAACCCTCCCGATTCGCCCAAATAGGCATGATAATCCGCTGTATGCTTTACTTCCAATGTGCTTGCATCACCCATTCTGTCCTGATATCCCGACAAACAATCGCCGGGAAAAAGCATAAACCATTGACGACCACCTCCAGCTTGTTCTACTTCATTACCTTTATAAACTATACGACTTAATTGATGATGCGACGCTTTTTTAATACGTTCATATCCAGGTCGATCAATAATTGGGTGTTCATTCCACCAGAAAGTTACCGTATTTGCATCGGGTTGGCAATGGCCCGTACAAAAATCCCGTTCAATTGCAGCTCCTTCCTTTCCTCCTGCAAGACCGCATTTAAAGTTGAAGAGATTCTGATTTCCCTTCCAACTATTTCGTGCAACATACATTTCCAAGTCCTCGAAATCGGCAGTTAAAGGCAAACTCTCTATCGCTTTTTCGGGTATAGAAGGATCATAATAAAAGATATTTCTCCAATTATATATGTTACTTTTTTTCTCCATTATGCTGGCCAAATTTTGAGCATACCCATCGTTGAAACGGGAAGCACAAAAACGGAACTGCCACGAGTCAGCAAAATGTTTCCAGTTGCTATCGCTCCAGCAAAGGAACCCCAATTCATTAGGAAGCATTACCGATAATCTTGCTTCGGGTGAATTTTTGATGGCACCACAATCGATTAATGGCATTAATTTCGATAAATTAGTCAATTGCTCGGCTACAACAGCAAAGTCAAGATAAGGTTTTATTCCATAATCTGCATAATTAAAGCCTTCGATAGGAACAGCTTCTGAGCTGAGGCGACGTTGAAATTCCCAAAAATACCGCATGGCTGAGTTTAACCACAAGGCAGGTTCGTCGGCATCATTCAATCCTTTTTCGCCCCAAAGTGCAAAGGCAGCTATACCGAGTGCTGCATTGTTGTACCAATTATGATTCGCACCATAATGCTTGTTTCGCCACATACTGGCTCCAAAATTTTTTGGCGACCGCAGCCAACGAGAATAATTCACAATAAGAAAGCGAAGTTTATCACGAACAGGCGCTTTAAAATCAGCATACATCCAATCGTAAGCATTGGACATACCTAAGATTAATTGTGATGAAACAAGATCTTGTGTGGATAATTTATAACCATACCAGGCATTAATCCATTTCTCAAGGCCTTTCATGTAAATACTCCGATTTTTTTTATTGGTATCAAGTGTGTAAGCCAATGCCATCCATGTAAAATAATCGGCCTCTTTGCGTAGAGATTCATCATTTACATCAATAGTGTCTGTAGGTATGGCTGCAGCTGAGCTCAAAGCTTTTTCCTTGATCATTTTCCATGTGTTGGCATAAGCAGGATTAGCAATCCTCTTTTGAATAACCGCAACAGGTGTTTCACCAAAAAAGAGTCGAGGGTGAGGTCCATTTAATATCTCTTTTGGAGTATATAAAAGTTGAGCCGCAGGTGCCGTTACAGGCCCTGCATGTTCATTATCTCGTGGAAAAAGTGTTTGCGAATTTACTATAAAACAGCTAGATATAAAAACTATGCCGGCTACAGCCAATCTCCGATTTGTTTTGTTAAATGTCATTTTTATCTTGAATTAGTTATAAAATTAAATACAAATTATTTGGCCAAACAAAAATACCAAATACTATGAAATAAAATATCATTTACAGATAAGCTGTTTGTCAATTAATTTATTTCTTATTCTCAAACCATTAATAGATACTTGTTTATCTTTCCACTCTTTTGGAAAATGTGGATTCCATTTTACAGTACCGTCCATACTAATATCCAACCCATAAAGTCCTTCAACAACTGCCCAAATCATAGAGCCTGAACCGGTTGTAAAGTTTCGGCTTTGTTTGTAGAAATCCTCGCAATTTAACCCGTTAAGTCCATCGTGCCATTCATTATTATCAAGAAAATACTGATTATACGGATTTTGCCCGAAATCATATTTTTTTATCATTTCAATAGCTTTAATTCCATCTTCGGGATTACCAAATTTAAAATGAGAATAAGCTTCGAATGCAGTTGTCCACAACCAAACACCACCATTCACATAAAAACCCGGTGCACCGCAGGTCGATTCGCTTTCAGGAACAAAGTCCTGTAAACGAGGCCCCCATTCGCCCCAACAAGTTGTCTTGAGTTTATTCAAGTGTGCCTGAATCTTTTTTATGTCAGTTGCTAAACCAAATGCAAAAGCAAGGCAAGCATCTTGTGTTACAACCGGCGTTCTGTTTGTTCCTGAGATAAAATCTGCATAAAATCCAAGCTTTTCATTCCAAAACACTTTATCGAAATTGGCTTTCATTTTAGTCGAAATAGCTTTGTATTCTTTAGCTTCATCATTCTTCTTCAGAATTTGAGCCAGATCGGTCAGCTGAGTTAGCATTCTGAAATAAATTCCCTGACAATAATTTACCACACCAAATCGGTGAGCGCAATCGAGCCAATCCTGACCACCTACCTGCTCCAAAAATCCGTCATTATTTTCGTCTCTCGTTTTGAGATACTTTAAAGTTAGTTCAATTTTATCCCAATTTT
The DNA here is from genome assembly GCA_903912795.1 of uncultured Bacteroidales bacterium. Classification (GTDB taxonomy): domain Bacteria; phylum Bacteroidota; class Bacteroidia; order Bacteroidales; family Paludibacteraceae; genus Paludibacter. Next base: position 4,047 of record CAIWIS010000102.1, on the reverse strand, counting down.
TCAGCGCAAAATCGTAGTCTCCGGTCCATTTTACATATTCCAAAATGTTCATTACTACCAAAATAGGACTGTCGATATCGGGTGTGCCAACATAGTACTCGGGTTCTCCGTTTAAAAAAATATTTGTTGGAAAAAAACCTTCTTTTGTCTGATATTTCAGCATGTGTTCCAACAAGGTTTTAACGTCTTCGTATTTACCTGCTGCAAGTAATCCTCTGATTTGCCAGTGCGAATCGCGCATATAAAACTCGGTATAACCATGTCCGGGTGTTACAATTGAACCTCTTTTGATGTCGAAAATTTGATGAACCAGTTTATTTGAGATTCCGTATACTTGATTAAAAAAGGTATCGGGAGTATTGATCATGTTTAATTTATTGCCTGTAAGTTCAATTTCCTTTTCAAATTGCAAAGCTAGCTGATTCTTCTTTTGAAGGTCTGCAACTTCTGAAATGCCCTTAATAGCCTCATTTTCATTAAATCCAGCTCCATACATAACGAGCAATTCTTCGGTTGAATTGGCTGCAACAGTAAGTTCCGATTGAAGAAAGGTAGAAAAATCCTCGGAAGTCCGAATTTGCCAAAGAAGTCCACCCCAAGGTTTTTTAAGCACTTCAAACTGTCTCTTAACATTATCGTCGCGTGTAAAAACTTTGGTGATTTTGGGAGCAATCATGTAAAATTCTGCCACATACTCCGGATCAAGCACATTGCGTACAACAAATCCATCACAACCCAAAGCCAATAGTTCTTTATTGCTTGAAACAGTCATATTCAGATAAAATGGATCTCCCATGGTGAATTTTGCTTTTTCGAGGAAAAATACCTTTTGAGAAATACTGGAGCCATTTTTCACATAAACATGCTGAACCAAGGTTTTCTGCGCGGGGTGCATGTATATTTTTTTGGAAATTGTAAAAGGCAATTCAATAAAAGAATAATCAACCTCTACTGAATTTAATTTGTATTTGTAATTTATCTTATCAGCTTCATCGCATTTATAAAACTGTTGATTATAATAGAAATAACTTTCTGATAATTGGAGAATTGGGAAAAATTCCACAAGTTTTTCGTTGCCAACCATTTGAAAATGACTGACATTACCTGAGACATGAACATCAACTCTCGAAGTTCGGTTGTAAAGGTTTGGCCCCATGTTTTTATCCATTTTGCTCCCTTTCAATATTTCAATTGTGATTGGTTTTATACTTTGCTGACAAAAAACGGATGTAGCAATGACTAACAAAGCATTGATGATGAATGACTTTTTCATGTATATTATATTGTGATTTAAGATTTTTGTAATTTTTAGTTAAGCTTAATTCCTGTCCAATCGCCCAATAAATAAGCCTTGTCAAGTTCTATCGAAAGTGAATCTTTCTTATGTGTTTTTGCCCAAGCTTTTAAATCTTTGTAGATATAAAAATTAATCCAAAACGCATTATTGTATTTCTGCGAAATTGTTTTGGGATTCATAAATAAGCTATACCAACTCACATTTATTCGGTTGCTAATACTCAAGTTCATGGCATCCATAGCAGTATTCCACGATTTTTCAACCATTTTTGAATAAACCAGATTCAAGGATTTGAAGTTATGTTCGCCTGTATTAATTAATTCGCAATTATCGCTTATATTCAGACTTTTATAGGATAATTTTGTTTCAAATACACGATCTCCATCCATATCAAATTCAATTAAATCAGAAAATCCATTATTGTCAGTATCTGTATATTTTATAGTTGGAAATTTAACAGGTATCTCCTGGATTCTATTACCTAAAATTGTATTTTCGTACAGACCGCCGTATCCCTGAAATGATTGTGCATTTTGGTCGATACGCCAGGCGCCCCATTCAGCGCCATATAAGTGAAACTTACCATCGAATTTGCCAATATACAGTTTGCCTTGCCCAGAGTTATCCTGATCCCATTCGCCACGATCGCCAGCTGCATCGGCTTGTGGATTGTTGTCAAGTCCACCATTATCGCGACCAACTTTAAATAAATCTTTCGGATCGTACAATTCCACACGCTCCCAACGCCCACAATCATCATCCTCGTCGAATGTAAACCAACATTTATCCCATTTGCTTTTATTAAATATTATTGACCATGCTGAATCTCGAGGCGGAAAAATAAGCTCTTTAAGATGTCTCCAACGAGCATCGTATAAGAATTTATCAGCATCTTTCAAACCATCCGGTCCACCCAAAGGATATTTATCATTACTATAATTATAACCTTTGCCCTTGAACATTAGGGTCATGTCAAAATTAAATTCTTTTGTAGGCCCTGCATCTTTATCAATATCAAGTGAAATATATGCTGCATCTATTTTCCCTTTAAAAACAACATCAATATTTTTATCCAAATTATCAAAACATTTATCTTCTTTTGGTCCTTCGATATGACTAGGTTTATTTCTGAAAATTGGGTCTTCTACAAATCGAATTGACATATTGCTAAATCCTTTACCAGCCTCATCATAAAATATGAACGGATTTTCCCAGGAATAACGCAAATCATTGATTCTAAAGGAAGATACACTCATTTTTGTGAACATAGTCTGACCAGAATAATCAGTCAGGAAATTGCAATGAGCATTATGTTCCCAGCCTCTGTGAAGTATTTTATCCCAATCGATATAGGCAAACTTGTTGTCTTTTTTATCATTAAAAAACCAAACCAAATTACTATTCCAATCCCATTGGCCCCTGATAGTAGGATCACCATTTTCAATCACTGTTTCAATATCTGCAATTCCATCATTATTAGTATCCCGGAAATCAACACAAAAATCCCAAGGACCCGCAAAAACTCCATCATTATCCTTATCAATACAGAGGCAATCGTTGTCCATATCACCTTCCATATCACCATTTTTCATATCATCATCATCATCAATCCATAAAGTATGAATTCCTTTAACAGAGTATTCCAAAGCATCGATATCACCGTCTTTATCAAAGTCATAATATTTTATTTTCGATAAATCGGTAGCAATAGGTAGCCTTATGGGCATAATTTTTAATTCAAGGCCCTTTGGCTTTAATGTATTGTTCGTTTTCTTGTTTTGGTTAGCTGAGAAAACACTTGTAATCATCAAAACCAAAAGAAATGGAATTATTTGACTCTTATTTTTCATATCGATAATTATTTTTTTCAACTTGTTTGTACTTTTTTATTCCATTTATAAGTATCTCATTATCCTGAAAATCACTATTTATTTTGTTTGATTCATTTTATCTACATCAAATTTCAACATCAAATTGAAGTTATTGAATTCCTATAAAAGCAACATTTAAATCTATGAAATGGAATTATTGAAATTCTATTTGCAAAAGTATTAAAGTTATACTATTTAAAGGGGTGTTTTTTGCTCAAAAGATAGAATCAACTATATTTCATTCAAATGACACAAATTACATATAATGCAGATTAATAGACATTTAAAAAATATCGAACGATATATACTCCTTTTAGAGACATTAAAACATAAATAAATTCTTTGTTTACCCATCATTGATAACATAAGGTTAGATAAAACTTGAAATTATATTGATTTTTGCACTGCGTATTAAAACTCAAAAAAAATGTGTAACCATTAATTGGAATATAATGAAAAAACTATTTACCTTTAAATTTGCTTTTTACGTTTTTACTCTTCTCCCAATTTCTTTATTGTCTTTTGCTGCAGTTAATAAGTTTCAAACTCTCAGGCCTGTGGCATCAGCTGATGATTGGATTCATTTAACCACTTCAGCCGGTACTGGAGCCGATGGTCAGGTACAAGGAGGCGGAAATGCAACGTTGAATGTAGGTTCCAGAAATAATGCGGCCATACGAAATGCAGGCTTTAACGGAGGAAATTATACCACTTACTTACGTTTCGATTTATCGTCGATATCTGCTAAGGTATTAAACTCTAAACTTAAACTTACCCTAGCAACTACAGCTTCGTCGGCAAACGAATTTTCAGTTTATGGTTTGATTGATGGATTTACCGGAGGTGCAGATGAAGGAACCGACCCTGAACTTGGTGAAG
>CAIWIS010000101.1 GCA_903912795.1 uncultured Bacteroidales bacterium | reverse complement strand
CGGCGCCACTCAGCTGCTGAGCCATAACCACCGCTAATATCGTACATATCCATACAAGCAATATTATTTTTTTCAGCAGCGGCAATCAAACCATTACGCACCACTTTTAAATAAGGATTGAACTTTTTTCGGCGGTAAAAATTATCGAACGGGGTTATAATAACTATGGGCGCATCCACGCCTTGCGAACGAATATTACGAACCATTGCATCCACTTCAACCATCACGGCCTGCTCACTCACCCGCGAATTTACACCTTCGTTTGTACCTAGCGAAACAAATATCACATCGGGTTGCAACAAAGGCATTTCGGCAAAAAAAACCGGAGAATGATTATAATCGGCATAATGCGCACCATTTATCCCAACTACATGATACTGAATACCTTTGCTTTCATTTTCAAGTACTAATCCATCAATCAATAAATTTCCGTTCGATTGTAATGATACATTTTCTGATAGGTATTCAAGTTTAGTTTCGTAAATTGTGTCACCTGAAAAAGCAAGAAGTTTACGAGTCGAATCGTTTTTGGTAGTTACAAATGCTAACAATCCATTCGAATCGTTTCGGCAAATCAATTTAAGCTTGCTGAACGAATTATCAACGGAATCGCGCTTATTCATTTTCAACTCTACATTAAAAATATTATCGGTGCTGAGTAGGCTAGCACCTGCAATTCCTGGTTCAAACTGGCGTTTACGCATACGTACCGTTTCCCATTTCCAACTATTGCCCGACGAAGTTCGGAAATCGTAGGATTCATTTGATTTAGTGAGTCGATATGGGAATACCAAACCACGACCAGCATTTCCAAATCTTTTTTGTAAAGAATAACGAATTTCACGAGTTAGAAAATCAGCCTGAATATGTGAATCGCCAATATGCAATATATTAAGCACTTGGGTAGAATCAGACTTTTCGAGATTTGATAATCTATTAAAAAATGAAGACAAATGTTGCTTATTGATTATCGTATCGCTTCCTGTACGATAAGTTGAAAAGTTAATATTTTGCGTTTTAGCAATTAGTAATATTGCAAAAACGCTCAACAGTAAAAACTTAATTCGCAACAAGATTCCTCCTCCTTTCTACAAATCGTTCGGATTCAAAAATAAATGTTCCTGCAAGTTTATGTCCAATTAGACGACCTCCATCAAAATTTAAATGTGTATAATCTTTTGCTGCTAATGGTGGATTGGAGTTCACTAACTTCGACATGGAGTTTTCGCCCCCCATGGCTTTGTACAAATTCCAAAATAACAGATTATTATCGAAAGCAAATTGCTCTTGTACGCTAACTAAACTCTTTACAGCTTTCATAGTTGAGAAATTTCCTTGACGGCGTTCGCTTCTGTCCGATACCGAAAGCATAAGTATTGGAGTATTTGGAAAAGCAGCTTTAAATTTTAAAACCAATTTCTTCATACCTTCCATGTAATCCGTGTATTTGCGCGATTCGGGCGTTATAGCATTTAATCCAAATTGCAATACAATCATATCGTAATTTAGCAAACTATCAAATTTCATTAAATTGGTTGTAGGAATAGCCAATAAACTTATTCCTGAATTGCCTTTTATCGAAAAATTATCCAAATAAATTCCTGTACTATCTTCGAGCGAAGCGCCATAAATTGTGACGCCCGATTGACGATTGAAATTTAGCTTAACCTTTTGAATATCTGGACTTGATACAGTTAGCATTTCGGGTGTTGCCGAAGGATTTAATGTAATACGTTTTTTAATGGTATCGTTTAAAGATAGGCGAGCTTCGGATTCAGTTTGAGATGAATAAAACAATCGAAACACATCAAATTTGCGAGTGTGTTTGTATTTATAACTGGACTTAAAACGCACAAAATTAGCTGAATCGGGTTGGTAATTAAACCCATTAATCCCAAAATTACGAATTCCTCTGCGTGCTATAACTGAACTAGTTTGCCAGCCTCCAAAACTATGTTGTACCGACCGTCGATAGCCTGCAGCCTCATGTGTGATAGGCACAAAACCCACACCATTACCGCCAAAAACCGATTGTAGTGAGTCACGCAAGTCACAAACCACCAAATCGGCATCAGTAAACGAATCACCAAACCAAGCAATACGTACTTTATCACGACCGTGTTTGGCGCGTTGTAATTTACTAAATATGGGGTCGAGTGGAAATTTTTGAGTCGTAAAATTCTGAATAGGCGTATATCCATCAGGGTATGAAATGGATTCTACAACTGGCTCTTCGGCAATTACAGTAGGCTCTATTTCAACAACTTCGTCAGCTATTATGTCCGAAAACATATTGATGGGCTTAAGTTGAAACGAAAAAAATGTCCTATCGTAATCCAACAATGATAACAGTCCAAATAGCAAAGCTAATGTAAATACAAATAAGAATGAACTAAAGATGTAATTTTTACCTTCCAAAATACCTTATTCTTGATTATTTTTTGAAAGTGCAAAGGTACAAAATTAATCTATTTCTTCAACAAAATTTGCTTTTACATTAGCTTAATTTGCGCATATTAGTGCGACGAGCCAATAACAACAACGAATACTAAATG
>CAIWIS010000100.1 GCA_903912795.1 uncultured Bacteroidales bacterium | reverse complement strand
CCTCAAAAAGAAGACATTGCCTATACACGCCTTAAAAAAGCGAAAAAACCCGCTCAACCCAACCCTCGTTTGCCCATACCGGCCCATTTGGAACGTGTGGTAGAAACCATTGAGCCTGAGAACTTACCAAAAGGCTCGAAAAAAATTGGTGAAGAAATTACAGAAGTATTGGAAATTACCCCTGCCAAGGTTTATGTGCGTCAGATTGTGCGCCCTAAATATGCTTTACCACAAGAAGCAGGCATTCAAATTGCTAATTTACCTTCGCTTCCACTTTATAGAAGCAATGCCGGCGCCAGTTTGTTGGCTTGGTTAATTGCAAACAAATACGTAAACCACTTACCATTTTACCGTCAGGTGCAAATGCTCAAACGCGATGGCGTGGTACTGGCCGAATCTACAGTTAATAGCTGGTTTGCCAACACCATAGATTTGTTAGAGCCACTCTACAACGAGATTTGGAAGCAAATAAAAACGCTCGATCATCTGTTTATCGACGAAAGCACCATTCCCGTGCAAAGCATTGATAAGCCCGGAGGCACGATCAAGGGATATCATTGGATATTCAAATCCATATCTCCACACTTAGTTTTCTTTTATTACAACAAAGGTTCCCGATCCCAACGTATTCTACAAGAGGTATTGCCCGGCTTTCACGGCGCGGCGCAATGCGATGGCTATCAGGCATATGAGCAACTGGACAACATCAAGGGCGTAATAACCATTGGGTGTTGGGCGCATGCGCGCCGTAAATTTGAGCAGGCTCTGGAGAACGATCCTGTGCGCGCCAATTACGCACTTGCCCAAATTAAGAAATTGTACGACATGGAGCGATATGCTACCGAGGCCAATTACAGCTTCGACCAAATAAAAGCCCTTCGTGCCGAAAAATCATTTCCTATTCTCAAAGACTTTGAGCAGTGGATGCTTGAACAGGCAGCACAAGTATTACCCAAAAGCCCCATAGGCAAAGCCATTCTATATGTCTGCGGCATGTATCGCCGATTGGTGCGCTATACGCTCGATGGACGATACCGCATTGACAATAATCTGGCCGAAAATGCCGTTCGTCCATTAGCATTGGGGCGCAAAAACTACCTTTTCTGCGGAAATCATGAAGCTGCAGAGCGAACGGCCATTATCTATTCACTCATGGGCACTTGTATAGCCAACAATGTAAATCCCCAAGAATGGCTCACAGATGTGCTTAACAGAATCCAAGACCATAACATCCAAAAACTCCAAGAGCTACTACCGCAAAACTGGAAATCCAACAAATCCTAACACAATCGATAACCAAAATGAAAATCCCATAAATCGGAAATCAAATCTGATTTATGGTTTTTTTTATGCGCTAAATGTGTAGATGACCGAAGGGATACGAAAAGTATATCTCCTAAAGAATTTCGGAATATATATATCAAAAAAAAGATTATAATATAGAATTTCAATGGTTCATAATAAAATGGAACATCTACTGATTAAATGTTACTAATAGATTAAATCCTAATATAAGGCAAATCTT
>CAIWIS010000099.1 GCA_903912795.1 uncultured Bacteroidales bacterium | reverse complement strand
GGCGTAAATAATCTTACCCACTTCACCAAAATCGGGCGTGGTAAAAGTAAGTATTGCCAACACGGCATACGGAATTGCTCCAAAAAGTATGTACGGACGAAATTTACCCCAACGCGTATTGGTTCTATCTGAAACCACCCCGATAATGGGGTCGATAGCCATGTCCCAAAAACGCGCAATCATCATAATTGTACCCGCTGCGGCTGCAGAAATACCATAAATATCGGTGTAGAAAAACAAGAGCCAAAAGCCAACCATATCCCACACGAAATGTGAAGCGGTATCGCCCAAGCTGTATCCAACTTTTTCTTTGATAGATAATTTTTGAGATGTTGAGTTCATGTTATTGAAGTGTTTTTTTAGAGTCAAAAATCAAAATTAAATTGCTAAAATTCTTATTTTTTATCCTCACCAAGAACTTTCTCCCGACGAGCAATCAATGCTTCGCGAATTTCATTTGCTTTTGCCTCGGTAATGTCGTATTTCCAAATAATGATAATGGCCAACAAGCCTGTAAAAATAGGAATTGCAATATCGGCAATACGCAAATTGGTAAGTACTTCGGCTGTTTGTACGGTTGCATTTTGATCAAATCCAACTAAGTTTAGTACTGCGCCACTCGTAAGCAAAGCCACAGCAGTTCCCAGTTTTACCATCCACCAATACACAGCGCCAAAAGTGGCTTCGCGACGTGTTCCGTTGTTTAGTTCATCCAAATCGCATACATCGGCAGTCATCGACATCATAAGGGTAAATAGGCCACCAATACCAAACGACATTAAAGGAATGGGAATAAACATCATGTACGGATTTTCAGGGCTAAATCCCCACCATTTTAGGAAATATCCGACCATAGAAATAAGAGTTGCGACAATAAACGCGTTTTTCTTTCCAATTTTTTGCGACATAAATGTGATAATAGGAATCACCAAAAAGGCTGTAGCCAATGCACTTACTGTACCGAACCAAGCGGGCCAATGCCCGGCAGCAGTGGTATCGCCTTTGAAAAGATAAAAAATAATAATGAAAAAGGCAAATTGGGCGATAGTTTGAAAGCCATTGAAAATGAGGAATGTAGCACCACATAATTTCAGAAACGGTTTACAAGCTATAGTTTGTTTTATACCAACAAAAAATTCTTTAGCATTTGCAGCCAAGTTTTTAAAATTGAGTTTCGATTCTTCTTTTAATTCTTTTAGCTCCAGCTCTTTGCAAAATAGTGCGGGTAAAATACCTAACAACATGCACAATCCGCCAACAAAGTATGATAAATTGCGAGCACCTTCAGGGGCCGAATCATATATGTCTTTATCGTAAATAATTACCCAAAACCACGGAGCAACCATCCACGCAATTTGTCCCATCCACTGCGAAACTGCCATCAATCGGGTTCGTTCGTTGTAATCGGTGCTCATTTCGTAACCCAGCCCAATAAGTGGAGCAGCAAAAATGGTATATCCGGTATAGAAAACCAACGAAAGAATTAGAAAATAAATGAAGTTGTAGGTTTGCGAATTTTCAGGATAAAGTTGCCACATAACCATGAAACTTACTCCTGTAATGATGCTTCCAATAAAGATATACGGTTTCCTACGTCCCCATCTCGAGCGTGTGTTGTCAGAAACATAACCCATAACAAGGTCGATAATGGCGTCGTACACTCGAGGTAGCGCAGCCAAAACACCGGCTAGAAATGGATCCATTTTTAATGATAAAACCAATACAACCATGAAAATCCCCAACGCTGCAGGGAATAACTGATTTGCTAAATGGCCGGAGCCAAAAGCTAATTTTTGTCCAAAAGGAACTCGGTCGGCTAAAGCCGTTTTGTGATTTGTCATAAGTTTGAATCCGTATTTGTGTAATTAAAAAACTTGAAGTCAGAACGATTCTAAAATCGAGGTATATTGACTTTGCAAATGTACTCATACTTGGTACACAACCATACATTTTTTACCACACATAAACTCAATCCATAACTAAAATTACCTCACTTTATTACGACAAACACATAACATAAATGCTTGTTTATCAGCAGTAAAATAAAATATCATGTTGCTAAACATATTTTTGACTACTACTCCACACTACAATAACTTTGAAAAATGCCCTTTGCATCCTACTTTGCTCTTTATCCCAGCGGGATAACATATTTGTAGATAAATAAGGTAGCCAATCAAAAACTATTAGTTAGTTCATTTTCTTCATCACCATCTTTGGCGTTCGGTCAATTTTGTACAAGCCCCAATGTTTTTCGGCTCCCAACGGATTAGTTGTTTCTCCTTTCCAGTCCTCGTCAAAAGCTTCGAAGAAAAAAGTAGTGATATTCATTTTTTTCGCCCACGCCATTATCCATTCGTAATATTGTTTTTGCTTTTCTTCGCTCGCTCGCGGACCGAACTCCGATGCAGTGGTTGCCCAACCAGCTTCGCTGATAACGATTTTGATGTGAGGCAATGCATTCCGAACTTTCTGAACATTTTCAACAGAATATTTTATTCCTTCGTCAATATCCTTCCCTTCCCACACCGGATAAATGTGAATGGCTATAAAATCCAGCTCCTTGGCTAATTTTACACCATGAGCAGCCCACCATTCGTAGTTTTCGGCCACCGTAACTGGTTGTTTTATCGTTTTTTTAACCTTACGTACATACGAAATTAATGTATCCACATCAACTCGATGATCGTTCCAATCTACCAATGCTTCGTTTGCAACATTTACCGCAACTACAATTTT
>CAIWIS010000098.1 GCA_903912795.1 uncultured Bacteroidales bacterium | reverse complement strand
TTTTACCATCCTGTAAATCCGATAAATCTCCCACAAAATGTGTTATTGAGTCGGCAGTTTTTGAATCTGCAGATGCGGGTAAAGTACGCTTAACATAATATGTAGGCGTTTTTATTTGTTTAATAACTGCAGGAACTATTTCACGAAACGCATCAACTATGCCATTGTATGGTGTTGGACAGTCATGCTTAATTAACGCATGTAGTTTTGATAGTGCATGATAAGGTACAAGCGGATACATGTGGTGTTCGATGTGATAATTCATATTCCAATACAAAAATCGATTTATCCGATTCATATATACAGTACGACAATTTAGGCGATGATCCAATACATTTTCCTGTAGCCCCGTATGTTGTGTTAATGAATAAAAAGGCATTAACCAACTGCCTAAAAGTGTGGGTAAACCGATATACATTAATGGCAGAATACTTTGAAAGTAAATAGCTAATCCAATTACTATTAAATATACCAGCAGGTAAATTCTGGCAACAAAAAAGACTCTACCATATTCACTTGCTGGCACATAAGTAGCAGCTTGCGTATCCATCTTACCCGACGCATGTACTATCAGGCGTTTAAATTCAGGAATCCCCCCACTTAGCCCAATAAACGCCAACATAATTTTAAATACTTTAGGAGGACGAGGTACAGCGATTTCGGGGTCGCGCCCTCTAATAATTGTATCGCTATGATGGCGGGAATGACTCCAGCGCCAAACATTCGATTGCCTGAACACCATAAATGATGCAATTTCATACAACACATTATTCATCCAGTCGGTTTTGAAAACTGTGCCATGACTGGATTCGTGCCAACGAGAATCAGAAATAGAGGCGTATAAAACACTGTAAACAATGTACGGTACTATAGCCAGCCATGTGCCCCACCAAAAGAGAAATAAATATCCGGAAGTAATGATTAATCCGAACCATAAGATCGTATCTCTAATTCCTGCACCATTTTTACGAGTAAGTAACTCGTTCATTTTTTCTTTATCAACAGGTATTTTGTACCATTCAGCATCAGCTAAGCCCTGTTTTATCGCTCGTAGAGATTCATTCCCTGTTAAGCTGTAATCTCGCAATATTACTTTTGCTTGTTTTTTTTCTGCACTTACCATTTCTAATTTTATTTTAATTCTGACTTAAGCATATTCATCATATATACATTAACATCCCACTGACTTGCAATCGGTTGTTTTGTAAATGGAAGTATTGGCATATAAGGATATGGTCCAAATTCGGTTGTAATAGTAAAAATCTGTTTGCCTGCATTGCGGTTTAACTCTATGATCCGTTTCCACCAATCCAGATGTATTTCAACAGCTTCCTTCCATTCGGGTGCGCGTGGGTCAGTAATTTGCGGTCCTTCGGGAAATCCGACTCTAGAATGTATATGCGAAGCTCTATTGATTGCCAAATCAACACTTTCATGTTGATCTTCCAAATACGATTCTGCGACATTGCACCAATGCGAAAGATCGAAAGCAATTTTCAGGTCGGGAAGTTTTTTCAAAAAATCGGCAGTAATATGTGCC
>CAIWIS010000097.1 GCA_903912795.1 uncultured Bacteroidales bacterium | reverse complement strand
TCGAACGGAAGTTCAGCGTTATCACGTAAAGTTTTTGCCAATAAATGCAATTTATCCCACGCAACTGTCACCGTCAGTTTTTGCTTTTGTTCAATAACTGCATCAGCTACTGTTGAAAGTATTAATTTTTTTATATTTTCCATTTTTTCTTAAAAAGTCACCAGACAACGGACAGCAGTCACAAGTCCTGGTTTATATTTTTTATATAAATAAAATCCCTTTCGGTTGTCTGTCGACAGTTGTCTGTCGTCAGTATTCTAGCGTTGTTTATTTCCTAAAAACTGCTCTACTTTAATCTTTCGTTGCAATTGCATAAGTCCATAAAATAAAGATTCCGGACGAGGAGGGCAGCCCGGAACATATACATCAACTGGAATAATTAAATCAACTCCATTTACTACATGATACGAATTTACAAACGGACCACCCGAAATAGCACAAGCACCCATTGCCAACACATATTTTGGTTCAGCCATTTGGTCGTAAACACGTTTAATAAGTGGTGCCATTTTATGAACCATTGTGCCGGCTACAATCATTAAATCGGCCTGACGAGGACTGTTACGCGTAACTTCCATGCCAAAACGGGCAATATCGTGGTGCGCACAGGCAGTAGACATAAACTCAATACCGCAACAACTCGTAGCATAAATCAAAGGCCAAATTGAATTTGAACGTCCCCAATTTATCATCTCGTCCAATTTGCTGAGAATTACATTCACACCATTGGCTTCGAGCTCTTTAATGTAATTTTCGAGATATTCGTTATCGTTAAATTCCGCAGTAGGAATATTCTGAATGTTGATATTCTTTAGTTCCATTTTAATACATTTTTCTTCCAGGCATAAGCAAGACCTAAACCTAAAATTACGATGAAAAACAATATGCTATACAACCCCTGATAGCCCAATTCACGAACTATTGTCGACCAGGGAAAAAGAAAAATAGTCTCTACATCAAACATCAGATACAAAATTGCGTACAGGTAATATCCTGACTTAAACTGCATCCACGAAGTTCCATGAGTGGGTATACCACACTCATACGGTTCTCCTTTTTGAAAATTAAAAGACTGGGGGGCTAAAAGCAACGCTATTCCGAGACCGGCAACAACTAAAACAATTCCTGTAAGGAATACTACTAAAAAGAGGGAAAGACTACTCATAATTTATTTTTGAATTTTAAGCTCAAAAAAACGCTGCAAAGGAACTACTTTTTTTTAAATTATCGACTATAAATACTGCTAAAAAAGCACCTGCCAAAATTTGATTTAATTTGCTATGCAGACATTGCAATACGAAAGTATTTTATTGTATTACTGCTTCTTAGCTAGATTATCAGCAAGTTTCAGAAAGAATACAATTAATTATTTTTAACTTTTAAAACTCGCTCATATACAAAAAATGTATGCACAATAGATGTAAAAAGTTGAAATAATCAGAATTTATTACGTGTGCTTATGTCACATTACTTAGTTCAAAGAATTAATTTTTAAAAAATAATTAGTGATACTATTGTAATTTAATAATATTGTTCTAACTTTGCAGCGTCAAACTAAAAAGGAATAGTAAAATGATTACGGAAGCTATCAACGAACGTTACACACAACTGAGTGAAACAAGCTGCTGTCTGTCGTGTGGTGGTGCTATAAACCATGCAAAGCCACAAACTGGCGAAGTGTGTGTGGATTTGGGAAGTGGGCGTGGAAACGATGTAATACGCTTGGCCGAAGATGTTGGCGAAACGGGCTATGTTTACGGCATAGATATTTCGGAAGGAATGGTAGCGAAAGCAAAAGCCAATTTGGAGAAATTTGATGTAGAAAATGCAAAAATTTTGCAGGCTGAATTAGAAAAACTACCTTTGGAAGATAATTCGGTGAATTTGGTGATTTCGAACTGCACTATCAATCATGCTGCTGACAAACAAGCTGTTTGGAATGAAATTTTTCGAATTCTAAAACCAGATGGACGTTTTGTGGTGAGTGATATTTACGCTACAAGCCCCATTGCTGATGAATATCGAAACGACCCAACGGCCGTTGCCGAATGTTGGGCGGGTTCGGTTACCAAAGATGAATATTTAACAGCACTCGAAAAGGCCGGATTTAAAAATCTTATAATTTACGAAGAATCTGCTCCTTACGAAAAAGGAAAAGCTGAAGTGGCAAGCTGGACGATTTCGGGTAAAAAGTAAGGCCCCCCTGCCCCCCAATAGGGGGTTCAAAGACTAATTCTATAAAAAAAGGCTTATTATAAGCCGTATATTCACAAACTAAAATAAGTATTTATGAAAAGTGTAGTGAAAAAAAGTTGCGCATGCAACACCAAATCAGAAGCTAAAGTTGCACAATGTTGCGCTAAAGTTTCGAACATCGTAGCTGGTTGTCATGACTAACTAGGATTTGACTTTTCCAAAGCATTTTGCTTTGGAAAAGTCTTTTTTAACTCTCAAACTTTTAAATTTTCAAACTACAAAATGCCTCTATCTAATCATAATATAATTGTACCAGTAAAAGATTCCGACGATTTTTTTATTGTAAATCCGCTACACAAATCGGCCGACATTATTTCGGCTAACGAAGTGAAAATGCTGAAAAACAAACTTGATCCAAGTGGTGAGTTTACACAGCGTGGTTATTTGGTGGATGAAGCAAAAGAGAAAAAAGCATTTAAACTAGCTTATCTTGATTTTACTGAAAAGCGCGAGGAGGATGAAACGCAATTATTTTTTGTACCAAACTATTCGTGCAACTTTGCTTGTTCGTATTGTTATCAGGAGGGATACAATCCGGTGCAAAAGGTGGTGAATAACGATGTGGTGGATGCTTTTTTCAATTATATAAATACTGAATTTGTCGGAAGACGTAAATACATAACCGTTTTTGGTGGTGAGCCACTTTTGCCAGGCGACAATCAGCGAGCTATGTTGACTCATTTTATTATGAGAGCCAATGAATCAAAACTCGATTTGGCTTTTGTAACAAATGGCTATACATTAGCAAGTTATGTTGACTTGCTAAAAACGGCTAGCATTCGCGAAGTGCAAGTTACGCTCGATGGAACGCAAGAAGTGCATGATGGTCGCCGTTACTTGAAAGGAAAACAACCAACGTTTGATAAAATTGTGGAAGGAATTGATGCATGCCTTGCTGCGGAAATTAATATCAACCTGCGCATGGTAATCGACAAAGAAAATATTGACAATTTAGCCGGACTATCGCGTTTTGCTATCAATCGTGGTTGGACCGTTTCGCCATATTTTAAAACTCAAATCGGTCGTAATTACGAACTGCATTTTTGCAACTCTACGCCCGAAAAATTATTCGACCGAGCTACTTTGTATCAACATTTATATGAATTGCTTAAAGTGCATCCATACATTGCCGAGTTTTACAAACCTGCATTTTCAATAGCTAAATATATTGCTGAAAATGAAGAGCTTCCAACGCCTTTGTTCGATTCGTGTCCTGCTTGCAAAACCGAATGGGCATTTGATTTTACAGGAACAATTTACTCTTGCACTGCCACAGTTGGTAATAAAGGCGACGAGCTCGGAACTTTTTACCCTACAATTACGAAAAATGAAACAGCCATTGAAAGTTGGCAAAACCGCGATATTACAACTATTGCCGAATGTAAAACCTGCGAAGTCGCGTTGGCTTGCGGCGGTGGTTGCGCATCGGTTGCAAAAAACAAAAACGGTCATCCCAATTCTCCTGATTGCCGACCGGTAAAGGAATTATTAAGTTTGGGAGCTAGGTATTACCTCACCCCGACCCTCTCCGGAGGAGAGGGAGACAGCTTTTGAATAGATTTCAATTTATTTGGAAGATTCTATTTCCAGACATATGAATAAAAGAACATATTTAGGTAAAATATAAATTACAATTAACTTAAAAATACCCGTATCTCCCTCTCCTTTGGAGAGGGTCGGGGAGAGGTTTTATGAAAGAAATAAACGCAGCTGATTTTCAGCAAGAAGTGTTGAATGGTGGCAAAGTAGTGGTTGATTTTTATTCAACCGAATGTCCACCTTGTGAAGCGTTGGCACCAAAATTTGATGCTATGGCCGAATTGTATGGCGAAAAAATCAAATTTTTAAAAATTTTCCGTCAGGGAAATAGAGAGTTAGCAACCGAATTGGGTGTAAGCTCCTCTCCTACGCTGTTGTTTTTCGAAAATGGAAAGCAAATTCTCGACACCATTAGTGGCGGTATTAAAAAATCGGAAATTGTGGAGCGTTTGGATAAAATGCTCTCAACCAATGAGGTAACTGCAATTAAAGCGAATCAGAAAAAAACCGTTTCGGAATACGATGTGGCTATTTTGGGAGGTGGTCCTGCGGGTTTAACAGCCGGAATTTACCTTGGTCAGGCAAAAATCAAAACGGTTTTAATTGACCCGGCCTTACCTGGCGGTTATATGGGCATTACGCATCAGGTCTCGAATTATCCTGGTTTTGAAAAGCCACAACCTGGTTTTATGTTGGCACATTTCATGAGCGAACAGGCAAAACATACAGGTATCGATTTTAAAGTGGCAGTGGATATTACATCGGTTGATTTACTCAAAAAAGAAATTGTAATTGACGAATTGGAAACCATCAAAGCAAAGAAAATCATTATTGCCACTGGAACCACTCCAAATACAATGAATGCGCCGGGCGAAAGTGATTTTAAAGGAAAAGGCATTTCGTATTGCGCCACTTGCGATGCTAAATACTTTGTAGATAAAGAAGTGACAGTAATTGGCGGTGGAAATTCGGCGGTAGAAGAGGCGCAGTTTATCACCAAATTTGCAAGCAAAGTAACAATGATTCATCAGTTCGACAAACTTACTGCCAACCAAACGGCCATTGACGAATTACAGAAAAACGAAAAAATTTCGGTTATGTACGAACACGAACCGCGTAAGTTCGAAAAACATGGAGATAAAATGATTACATTTGTCGAAGACCTGAAAACCAACGAGTTGAAAGAGCTAGAATCGGATGGTGTGTTTGTATTTATCGGTTTCAAATCAAATGTAGCTGTGTTAGGTAAAAATCTTCCTGAGATGAATAATTGGGGATATATTTTGACCGACGAAGATATGAAAACCAGCATCCCTGAAGTATTTGCAATTGGCGATATTATCAGCAAAAAATACCGACAGATTACTACTGCAGTAGCGGATGGTACTATTGCAGCGATAACAATTTCGAAGGAAATTTAAAAAGAACTGCCACTAACCCCTTCCGATTCCCGATAACAATCGGGACGGAATAAATGGCGGGGAAAAAGAAATATTTTAAATGATAATCAAAGTGATATAAAATGATAACAAAAAGATTTACAGTAATACTTATGGCAATATTTGCTATAATACTAAATACTTCAGCACAAAAAATTATGCAAAAAAATTCAACAGAATTAAGTCAGATTTTGGAAAAAGACAAGAAAATTGTCATACTTGATGTGCGTACACCACAAGAGTATGCAGCCGGACATTTAAAAGGCGCACAAAATATTGACATTTATCAGGATAATTTTTATAATAGAATTAACAAATTAGATAAAAAAGCCACATACTTAGTTTATTGCCGAACAAGCAACAGAAGCACTGCTGCAGTTGGTTATATGCAGCAAAATGGTTTTAAAAACCTGTATCAAATGATGGATGGATTTCCGGGGTGGGCAAACAATAAGCTGCCTTTCGAAAGGTAAAAATTCATATATTTTTTTTCGTTACATTTTATCAGCAAGCAAGCCCATTAGTTGAGCCTTGGAGTGCACTCCAGCTTGTTTATGAAGTATTTGCCCGTTTTTGAATATCATAAGTGTAGGCACACTTTGTATTTGATAACGGGCAGCTATCATCTGATTCTGATCTACATCAATTTTAATTATTTTAATTCGCTCACCAAGCTCCTCGGCTAGTTGTTTTAGAATGGGCGCTTGTGTTTTGCATGGGCCACACCACAAGGCATGAAAATCGACTACTACTGGTCGGTTTTCATTAATAATCGTATCGAAATTTCCTTTCATATATGTTTTAATTATTTACGTTGAATTGTTTTTTGATTGTTAAACAAAACATGTACCAAAACAGTTTAATCAAATATAAAGTAAAAACAAGTCATAATGTCAGGTTTTATTGCTTATAACCGTATTATGAGTCATTTTCACTTCTTTATTAATTAAATCAATAGTGATATTATAATAATTTATTAGTGATACTATTGTAATATACAATTCTTGTAGTATCTTTGCAGCGTCAAACAAAAAACGTAAAAAATAAAACAAAATATCTTATGAAAAAAATTGTAATTGTAGGAGGTGTAGCTGCTGGTGCAACTGCCGCAGCCAAAGCACGTAGAATTTCGCCCGATGCACAAATAACTATGCTCGAAGCTGGTCCGGACATTTCGTTTGCTAACTGCGGATTGCCGTATTACATTGGCGGTGATATTAAAAGTCGCTCTAAACTAATATTGCAAAGCCCCGAAAGCTTTAAAGAGCAATACAATGTTGATGTTCATGTGCATACATTGGTAAGTTCAATCGACAAAGAAAACCATAGAATCAAAACGTTGGACACACGCAGTGGCGAGCAAAAATCGTTTGAATATGATAAATTGATTTTAGCACAAGGTGGTCGTCCTATTAAACCTACATTGCCAGGTGCCGATGCTAGCCACGTTTTCACGCTTTGGACATTGGAAGATATGGATAAAATAGCGACGTTTATCAACGAAAAGAAACCAAAAACAGCTGTCGTTGTTGGTGGTGGATTTATAGGACTCGAAATGGTAGAAGCACTTGTTAAACGCGGATTGAAAGTAAACGTTGTGGAAATGATGCCACATGTAATGGCTGTAATGGAAGCCGAAACGGCAGGTTTTATCGAAACAGAAATGTTATCGTACGGCGTAGGCATTCACACAGGTGCAGGCGTAACTGAAATTGCTCCAAAATCCGTAAAATTGGATAATGGAAAAATTCTCGATGCAGATATGGTGCTACTCTCGATTGGCGTACGCCCTACCTTACAATTGGCCAAAGAAACTGGTCTCGAAATTGGTGAAGCAGGTGGATTATTGGTAAACGAATACATGCAAACTTCCGATGCTGACATATACGCTGCAGGCGATATGGTTGAAATAGAACATCGGGTAAATGGCAAAAAAGTGCGTATCCCGTTGGCTGGTCCGGCTAATCGTCAGGGACGTATAGCTGCCGAAAACGCGCTGGGAGGCAAACATGCGTATAAAGGTTCTATCGGGACTTCGATTGTGCGTGTATTCGAAGCTGTAGCCGGCACAACAGGATTGTCGCTCAAACAAGCGCGCGCACTGGGAATTGATGCTGATGCCATTGTGGTTCACAAAGAACATCACACTTCGTATTATCCGGGAGCAGAACAGGTAAGCGTAATGTTGATTTACGACAAAGCTACAGGTGTAATTCTGGGCGGACAAACAGCAGGCTACGAAGGAGCTGATCGCCGTCTGGATGTAATAGCAACTGCCGCTGCCACCAAACTCACAGTAAGTGATTTGGCCGATATTGATTATGCTTACTCACCACCACTCGGCACTGCTAACGATGCTATAAATATGGCAGCATTTACGGCTGAGAATAAAATGTCGGGTTTTAGTCCATCGGTAACTGCTTCGGAACTAGATACTTTTGTGGAAGGTAAAAATCCAATTTTCATTGATGTACGTGATGTATTTGCATACGAAAAATCGCACGTTATGGGCGCTATGCATATTCCATTGGAACTTTTACCCGAAAAACTGGGTTCAATTCCTGACAATCGCCCCGTTATTGTGTACGACGAATCCGGTAAAAAAGGTCACCAAGCGTTGCGTACTTTGATTGGAGCTGGTTTTAAGGATGTTACCAATGTTTCGGGCGGACATGCCTCGATGCAACGACAAGCTAGAGCTGTAGGTTTTAAGAATTTGAAAATTGATTTATTGGAAATTGAGAAGAAATCTATCGGCAAAAAAGAAAAAGAAGCTGAAGTTGAAGTTGAAAGTGTTCAATCGGAAGATTTTAGTTCACAAATTATAGTGGATGTTCGTACACCGCAGGAATTCCGTTCAGGAGCAGTTCCCAATGCAGTCAATATTCCGTTGGATGAATTAATGCAACGCTACGAGGAGCTTGGAAACAATGTCGAACGTGAAATTATTGTATATTGTGCTTCGGGCGCACGTTCGGCTTATGCCCAACGCATGTTGATGCAGATAGGCTATACTCAGGTTAAAAATGGTGGAGGTATAGCTCAAATGATGGCTTATGTACGTGCAAATGCACAACCTAAGGCAGAGGCAAAACCTGTTTCGAAAGAGCCTTTAATTGTGGATGTTCGTACGCGTGGAGAGTTTCAGAGTGGAGCATTCCCGGGAGCAGTAAACATTGAATTAGACCAATTGGCACAACGAGTAAACGAACTTGGAGATAAATCGCGCGACATAACAGTTTATTGTGCTTCGGGTGCTCGCTCAGCTTATGCTCAACGCATGTTGCAACAAATGGGATTTACCGATGTAAAAAACGGTGGTGGACTGATGCACATGATGATGAAGCGGTAAATAACATGAAGATTGACTGAAAATGTGGAATACTATTTTTTAATTAACTAAAGTTGAGCCTTGGAGTGCACTCCGGCTTGCTTATGAATAACCTGCCCGTTTTTGAATAACATAAGTGTAGATACACTTTGAATTTGAAGACGGGCAGCTATCATCTGGTTTTGGTCCACATCAATTTTAATTACTTTTATATGCTCGGCAAGTTCCTCTGTTAGTTTTGTAAAATGAGCGGTTGCATTTTGCACATACAGCACAAATGTATTGGCAAAAACAACAATTTAATTCTTAACTTAAACTATACAGTTTTATTTTGTAATTCAATATATTGACATTCATACTTTACATTCAAAATTCGCATTATGTTGTTTTATAGATATATAGATTATTTTAATCAACTTTACAAAAGTGACATACAAAATCAAATATCAATATAACTAAACTACAATATTAAAATAATTGTTGTATACTTGCACTCGTAAACTTTTAAAAATGTAAAGTATGTTATTCAAAAAAGCTAACAAATCAATTGAATTAATTGACAAGTTTCTGAATTGTGTTGACCAAAGTTTATTATTATTTAAAGAAGGAGTTAAAAACTACCTATACAACAATACTGAAAATTTCAACAACGACATTCTACAGCTTGCAAACAACGAGATTGAATCTGACAAACTTCGTCGCGAAATAGAGCAAACACTTTACGTGCAATCACTCATGCCTCAACTTCGTGGCGACATTATGCGTTTACTCGAAGAAATGGACAACCTGATTGACCAATCTAAAAAAAATCTGTTTCAATTCGAAGTAGAAACGCCATTAATTCCTGCCGAATTAATTCAGGATTTTGTACGTCTTACCCAAATTTCCGTTTCGGCAGCCGAATCTGTTATTCCAGCTGCCAAATCATATTTTACAGAACCCATAAACGTGAATGAAAAAATTCACCGTGTGTATTTTTACGAAAAAGAAACGGATTTATTAGCTGACATTATACGTCGTAAAATTTTTCGCGAAATGAAAGATTTACGACTCAGTGAAAAATTCCACTTGCGTTATTTTACATTGCACATCGAAAACATATCGGACACAGCTGAAAAAGTGGCCGATTTACTTTCAATTATGGCCATTAAACGTATTGTTTAGTAAAGAAATATGCTGACACTTTTTTTCCTTACAAGTGGTTTATTTTTGGGTTGGTCGCTGGGTGCGAACGACGCAGCGAATATATTTGGCACTGCCGTAGGATCGCGCATGATAAAATTTCGCACAGCAGCCATTATTGCCAGTATTTTTGTTGTGTTAGGTGCAGTTCTACAAGGTGCCGGTACAACTAAAACACTTTCGGAACTTGGCTCAGTTGATGCTATCGGAGGTGCATTTACAGTTGCATTTTGCTCGGCAATGGTCGTATTTTTAATGACCAAATACAAACTTCCAGTATCAACCGGTCAAGCTATTGTAGGTGCTATTATTGGTTGGTGCTATTTTACTTCAAGTCCAGTAGACTACACCATCTTAGGGAAAATTGTAAGTTCGTGGATATTTGGGCCTATTTTAGGAGCCATTTTTTCAGCTTTACTTTATCTTTTGGTTGGGCGATTAATTAGAAAAACTAAACTACACCTTATTAAATTAGAATCAATTATTCGCATATCGCTTATTATAGTAGGTGCATTTGGCGCATACAGTTTGGGTGCTAATAATATTGCCAACGTAATGGGCGTGTTTGTAAACTCTATTGATTTAAATATAGCTTTGGGCGATATGAGAATTGATTCTGTTGATATTTTATTTTTTGTTGGAGGGTTAGCCATTGCATTAGGAATTTTCACTTACAGCAAAAAAGTAATGGAAACCATTGGAGGTGATATACTTGCAATTACACCCGAAGGAGCAGTTGTGGTCGTTTTCTCTCAAGCACTTGTACTATTCATATTTTCATCTTCCACCTTATCGCATCTTACTCAAAGCATTGGGTTGCCGGCTATACCACTTATACCTGTTTCGAGCACACAGGTTGTTGTAGGTTCGGTATTGGGCATTGGCTTTGTAAAAGGGATGCAGGAAGTGAAATTAAATGTAATAGGAAATATAATGTTAGGTTGGATTCTGACACCAATATTGTCAGGTGCTTTTACGTTTTTCAGTTTGTTTTTTGTGAAGAATATTTTTGACATAAAAGTTAGTTCACAAAAAGTTAATGAAATAATGAGTACAGAGACCATACAACCAGTCAATGTAAATATTCCTGTTAATGTAAATGCTATTTTAGTTTCATTTTTATTGATAATATTGACATTAATTTCAATTTATCTTATTGTTAATCATTTAAAAAATAGAGCAAAATCGACCGAGAAGGAACATTTTATGGCCGAGCAAATGCAGTTCTCCGAATTTCAAAAAGCCTTATCGGAAATAGAAGTGAGTACCGTACAACTCGAAAATACAAATTTAGTAACGCGTATTGAAGAGCAAAAAGGTGAGATTGTTACTTACTCACTTAATATTGGAGAGCAGCGCCAGTACCTCGAAACAGTTAGCGCACATTTGGAGGAAGCTATAAAATGTAAAGAAATATCCAAAAAAGATGAAATTATTACACAATTATTGATAGAGCTTCGTCAGAAAATGAGTTTCACTAACGAAGTGGATGTAATATATCAAAAAGCTGAAGTTGCTAACAAAAACTTTATTAATCGACTGAACCAAGATTTTCCGGATTTAACGCAACTAGATAAGAAATTATTAATATTGGTGCGTATCGGACTTTCGTCAAAAGAAATTGCTCCACTCATGAATATTTCGCCTAAAAGCGTGGAGATAAGCCGCTATAGATTAAGAAAAAAATTAAAATTAGATAAAAACACAAACTTATCGGACTTTAGTAAATCAATGTAACTAACAAACAATTCAATTTTTATGAAAAAAGTACTATTAATCACAGCAATTATCTTGTCGGCCATGACAATATTTGCGCAAACACCAACAAATCAAGATGTTCGCTACGACCAGTATGGCAGAAAAGTAGAGAGAACTCCTTTAAATGCAGAAATGCGCAGTGGCGTTTTGGTTTTTGAAACTTCAAAACAAGATTACAAACTTTGGTACGACATTCGTGTTCAAACCGATGGACAATTCTTTATGAATGATGATTTAAACCCTATTGGAAATGGAGTTACTATTCGTCGTGCACGTTTTGCCGTAAAAGCCAATCTCACCAAAAACTGGTACGGTGAAATTGACCTCAATGTGTCCAACGGAGCACTGGAACTTGAGGATGCCATTATTCAATACAACTTTACTAATTTCATGGAAGGACTTAGTACGCGGGTTGGTAATTTCAAAGAACAATTCTCTATGTCGCAAACTTCATCTTCGCGCTATTTAAACTTCATGGAGCGCTCCATGGTGGTAAATACTTTTGCACCATCGCGTCATATTGGCTGGGATGCAACCTATAATGCTCCTCGTTTTTTAGTTGCTGGTGGTGTGTTTTTCCAAGAAATTAAAGATTTAGAGATTCTAACGTATGTGGAAGATAATAACAAAGATTTCGGTCGCGACCAAGGCTATTCGTTGACAGGAAAATTTATTTTGCAGCCATTTGGCGAAAATAAAAACTACGGCATTCATGCCGCTTATGGCTATTCGTACCGCACTCCAAAAACAGATGTTGCACCTGGCGAATACGGCATGGCACGTTACAGCACCCGTTCGTTGAGTAGCATTAACCGCAAAAAATATTTGGATACCGATTTAATCACTGAATTGAAAAGCCAAACCATTTCGAATATCGAAATTGCCGGATTTTATAAAGGTTTAGGGTTTCAGAGCGAGATTATTAACAGCAATACATTCCGCAACAATAATTTAGCGACCCTCAATTTTGGTGGTTTTTATGCGCAAGCTACTTACCTGCTTTTTGGTGGAAGTCAGGTGTACGACAAAGCACAAGGTGAATTTAATCAGCCCGACAAAGGCAAAAAATGGGGCGACATGGAGTTAACTTTCCGTTACGATTATATTAATTTAAATGACAAAGATATAATGGGTGGCTCTGCCGAAGGTTATACTGCGGGTTTAAATTTCTATGCTTCGAAAAATTTCAAAATGCAGGTTAACTATAGTTATTTAAATCACGACCGCTATGCTAACGGCAAAGGAAAACTTTACGTTGGGCACGATGTTGCAGGCAATTTAACTAAAATACCTTCGCAGGTAGTAGATGCAAACGGAAAAGCAGGGAATGATTACGGACAAATAGGTATTCGTTGCGAAATTGATTTTTAATAAAATAATCACACTATAAAAAGACTAAAAATGAAAATAAAAATATTATCAGCAATTATATTAGTTGCATTATTTGTAAGTTCTTGTGTAAAAGATGAAGTATATGTCGGACCGGCTAGCATTTCGAGTGTTACAGCTACTCCTGCGGCTCCACTATCCACCGAATCGGTTATTGTAAAAGCAAAAGTAACAGATTTAAAGGGAATTAGTTCCGTAAAATTATTCTATAAAGCAGCTTCAGATGCTAGTTTTCAATCTACTGACATGACCTCACTTTCAAGCGAACAATTTATGTACACAGGCACAATACCTCCTTTTGCATTTAATGTAAAGGTAGAGTATTATATTGAAGTAATAAACAGTGATAATTTGTCGGCTGTTTTCCCTATAAATGCTCCTGCAACCAAATCGTCGTATACAGTTGGAGTTATTAGCACAATCAAACTCTTTGTAAACGAAGTTTTCCCTGATGGCACAAAAGATGCAACTGATCCTGACTGGGTGGAAATATATAATGACTCTGAGATTCAAGTTGATTTAGCTGGTTATTTTCTTTACGATGAGGGAATTAAAACTTCACTTTCGGGTGCAAGTCCAAAAGCAAAACGCGTGTTGGGTAGTATTGTAATTCCTCCAAAAGGATTTGTAGTAATTCCTACCGAATACAATGGCGAAACAGTAACTTTTGGTTTAAGTACAACAGGCGATGGAGCCTACTTAGAAGATCCAACTGGATTAGTAGTTGCTTCGCTCGATTTTAATACCATTGTTACATCCGGTAAAAAGTCGTATGGTCGCAAACCCGATGGTTCAAGCACATTAACCCTTTTCACAACAGCTACCAAAGGCACATCGAATAATAATGCAAATTAGAATTTGAGGCGTGGCATGCCACGTCTCTCTGAAAATATTAAATATTAGAAATAAATAAAAAAGATTATGGCAAAAGAAGAATTAAAAATCGGTGAGGTTTCGAAACCTCGTTTCGAGTTCCGCTCATTCGGACAAAATTTTGATGCAGCGGCAAAACGTATGGCGCGTTTGTCAATGCCAATTCCTGAAAAGGTTTGGGAACGTTATTCCGATGAGATTTATATCCTGTCGCGCACAAACGACATCAACAACACCAAAATTCGTGATGGTAAAATGGATATCAAAACCTACATTCAAACCGTGGATGGTTTGGAACAATGGAATCCACTTATGAAAGGTGAATTCCCTATTGCTGCAAAAGTGCTTACCGAAGAAGTATTTCCAGCTTTTATGGTAGAAATGCCAGCACTTACCAAAGACGAGATAACTTACGAAGAGTTTATCGCAATGATTGAAGCACATCCCGATTTGGCTGCAGTAAAAGTTCACAAACAACGTTTTGGTTACATGGTAAACAATACCTTGTGCGAATATGGCGAAGTACTGATTAATGGTGCAAAGGTAGTTACTATTAACTCTGAATCGACCGAAGTAGAAGACATTCTGAAAACAATTAAAGACTGTGGTCTCGAAGGCGTTGAAAACATCAATTACCTACAAGCTATAAAACGTGTTATTGGCATGATTAACAAACCATTGGCAAATTAAATAGGTTTGATTAGTTTGATGTTTAAAACTACATATCTAGTAAATGTTACACATCAATTGTAAATTGTAAATGAATAAATTGTAAATTTTATTATGGCACAAGAAATAGAAAGAAAATTTTTAGTAAAATCCGATGCTTTTAAAGCAGTAGTTTCAAAAGAAACTAGGATCACACAAGGTTACTTATCGTCGATACCCGAACGTACTGTTCGTGTTCGGATAAAAGGCAGTAAAGGGTTTATCACTATCAAAGGAATTGGTAGTGCAAGTGGAGCAAGTCGCTACGAGTGGGAAAAAGAAATTCCGGTGGAAGAAGTAGAAGAGCTGTTGAAAATTTGCGAACCCGGCGTAATTGATAAAACCCGTTACGAAGTTAAAAACGGTCCATTCAAATTTGAAGTTGACGAGTTTTATGGCGAAAATCAGGGACTTACAGTTGCCGAAATTGAGCTTACTAGTGAAAACGATAGTTTCGAAAAACCTGAATGGTTGGGCGAAGAAGTAACGGGAGATGTAAAATACTACAACTCTATGTTGATGAAGAACCCATATACGAAGTGGTAAAAGAAGTTTGAACACAAAGACACGAAGACGCTAATAATAAACAACTTAGTGACTTTGTGGCTTTGTGTTTAAAAATTAAAAAATCCAAATGAGATTAGGTAGTCTATTAATTATATCAATTTTGCTTTTATCTTCGTGCGTAAAAGATATTGGCACTGATATTTTACCTACTGATAAAGGCTACGAAGAATTTTCGACTGATGTTTCGGGGCTCTCGGGCCTTTGTTTTTCACCCGATAGTTCATTTTTGATGGCAGTGAGCGATAAATTTGGAATTTATGAACTGAATTTTGATGGCTCAACCAAACGAAAGCTCGATTATAATGGCGCAAATGACTTTGAAGCCATTACCCTGAATTATAAAACAGGAAATTATCTGTTAGCCGACGAAACGAATATGACCATTTCAGTTTTGAATGCTGACCGAACATTGACTCAAATTACAAAAGTAACTGTGAATGGAGGTATTAGCAACAAAGGCCTGGAAGGATTGACTTATGGCGAAGATACTTTATACATTGCCAATCAAGAAGCGCCTGCGGCGCTGATTAAATACGATTTAAAAACAGATGCTGAAAAATTTCGCAAGACATTAACTTTTGCAGGTTATCTTTCGGATGTTTGTTACGATAGAACTGATAAAACACTTTGGATTTGCGACAGTATGCAAAAAATGTTGTATCATTGTTCGTTAAATGGCGATGTTATTGCATCGCAATCCATTGATTTTGTACCAAAAGCTGAAGCATTGGTTATTGACCGAAAAAATAAAATTGGCTGGATAGGTTGTGATCTGACAGGCAAACTTTATAAAGTAAAACTAAAAATTTAAGTTTAAGATATGAGTGAATCACTGAAAAATTATTCAGCAACAGTTGAACCTGAATTGACTGAGAATGATACTTTCGACATTCTCGACATGAATAATTATCGGGTAGAAAAACTACGAAAAAATGAAAAGGTAGGTTTCGAACGTTGGATGGAGATATTGGGTGGCCCGTTGGCAATTTTGGCTTTTATTTATATTTATTATTTTTCGAATATTCCATTTTTAAACGACATAAATCCCGAAATCTTAAAAGAAGATGCCGTTAAACGCTTTAAAGATTTAGGAACAGAAAGCTTTACACGCGCTAATTATGCGATGTTAGCTATTTTCGCAGCTTCCATTATTTTGTGGATAACAGAGTCAATCCCCAATTATCTAACTTCACTTTTTGTCATTATTGCCATGGTGCTAACAGGCGTTACGACCGAAAAAGTAGCTTATGCACAATTAGGTCATCCTGTTATGTGGCTGAATATCTTATCGTTTGTACTGGCAAGCATGTTGGTAAAAACAAAAGTTGCCAAAAGATTTGCCTTGTGGTTTGTAATTCGCTTCGGTAAAAATGCCACTTGGATTTTCTTTAGTTTTATTGTCATAAATATCGTATTATCAATATTTATCTCGGCCACAACAGCCAAAGCTACCATTTTACTACCCATTTTTATGGTTATAGCTGCCATTTACGGTGCGCGCCCCGAGAACCGTAATAATTTTGGTCGAAATATCGTTTTACAAAATTTATTTCAAATCAATATTGGCGCAAGCGGTTTTATTACAGGTTCGGGAGCCAATTTATTGGCAGGTTCGCTTATTGCCGGTTCGTTGGGAGTTTCTTTTTTTGGCTTTCAGGATTGGTTTATAGCTGCGTTTCCGCTGTGCATGATTCTCATTCTGATTGGTTGGTTTGTAGGCACAAAACTCATATTCCCTATGAAACCAGAAGAACGTGTTCCACAAATTGAAGGAGGCATGGCTCGTCTGAAAAAAGAATTCGATTCACTTGGCACAATGACGGTCGACGAGTACAAATCCATTGCCATATTTGTTATTGTTTTGCTGCTTTGGGCAACCGATAAGCAACACGGCATTTCGCAAACCGCTGTAGCATTTATGGGAGCAGTGGTAGCTTTACTTCCACGCATTGGCGTTGTAAAATGGAATGATGTAGATATACCTTGGCATTTAATGTTGTTCTCGGCAGGTGCTTACACTTTGGGTTCGGGTCTCGAAGCTACAGATTTACCGGCCAGTTTAGTCGAAGTTACATTCAACTATTTTGGTATTTCGGCACAAACACCCTTTTGGGTGCTGTATCTTGGTATGACTTTCGTTATGATTTTCAGCGGTATTTTATTTCAGTCCAAAACCATGCGTGCACTTATTTTTGTGCCCATTGCCATTGGTATTGCCCAAAAATTCAATTACCCTATTATGAGTTTGTCGTTTCCGGTAGCTTTATTAATCGAACACGTTTACGTGCTGCCGTTCAACAGCAAACCATCGGCATTGCTTTACACCACGAATCATTATAGCATGACCGATTCGTTCAAATACGGATTTACAATGATGGTTATTAGTTGGCTGATGATAGTAGTTTGGGGACAAACTGTACTTAAATGGTTGGGGTATACGAATGGGGTGTTTTAAAGGGTTCATAAAGTTCATAAGGTTTATAAAGTAATAAAATAACGCACGAAGTGCAAAATAACGGGCGAAGCCCAAAGAACGCGCAGCAAAAAAAATGATTTCAGTTAATACAAAAATACATGATAAGTTTTCGTTGGAATGCAAAATAGCATACAAAGCCCGACGAAAAGTAAAAGCTAATAGCTATCAACTTAATACGTGGATATTTATACCTAACAGTTTAGACATAAATGCGAGCACTTACAATCGCGAAGATTTCTATAAAGATATCCGAACGAATATTAGACTTATTACGCCCGTTTTCTTAATGCGCGAAATTGCTTCGGAAGAAGCTGTTCCATTGCATAATTTAGAAACCGCCATGAAGCATTTGGCTTCTTCGCCTACACGTAGCAATATTGCTGAATACGAGTATCAGATTAAAATGTTTTCGGCCATTTTCAAAAGTGCCATTCGCGACCAGTTAGCCTATATTTATAATGCTGCGCAAGTAGATGATAAAGAGCAACTTGTCAAAGACTTTCTAAAAGATGTTGAAGATATTTTGAATAAATATCGCAAGTTAGCTACAATCATAAAAACACCAACAGTAACGCAAGTTGTGTATGATTATTATAGTTTTGGCGATGAGTTTATGACTAATCTGACTGAAAAAGAATTGTTTGGCTTGCTCAATAAATTTAAACACCAAAACGAAATTGAATTAATGAATACGCTAAAACCTTTAATATTTGAGGTTTTAGAGAATGAAAAACAACATAAAATTTCCTGTAATTTTATGCAAGTAGAGCCTGAGAGTTCAACAAAAAATAAAGATTTAATTTTCAGACTTGGAGCCTTGAAAAAATATGTTGAGAGCGACTTATTTATCAATGCCAAAAAGAAACGCGATGGCGTGTTTGTAGAACAAGTATATTTAAGTATTGCAGCAGGCATTTCGATGGTTTTTGCTACTGCTATTGCATTTTCATTTCAACAAACTTATGGTAATCTTACCATGCCATTTTTTGTTGCTTTGGTAGTAAGTTACATGCTCAAAGACCGCATTAAAGAATTGACCAGGTTTTATTTAGCTCAAAAAATAAGTACGAAGTATTACGACAATAAAACGACGATTAGCATCAAAGAAAAAGAAATTGGTGTTACTAAGGAGGGTTTCGATTTTATTTTAGATGCCAATATCCCCAAAGATATTTTACGTGTTCGAAACCGAATTCCTCTAATCGAAGCTGATAATCGCTATGCAAACGAAAAAATTATTCTGTTTCGAAAAACAGTTACCATTAATCGTAAGATGCTTGACAATAGCAGCAATTACAATATCGATGGCATAGTGGAAATTGTTCGGTTTAACTTGCTATCGTTTATGCGCAAAACCGATAATCCTGAAGTGCCTTTGTTTGTGTTAGACGAAGACTCTCAAGTCGAAAAAATTATGGGTATCAAGAACTATTATCTGAATATTATTCTCCAGTACAATCACGATGAAGAAGAAAACTATAAACGCTACCGAGTTGGTTTTAATAGAGATGGAATAAATAGTATTACTGAAATGAAATCTTGAAAATGAAGAAAAATGTATTCGTCATAGTCATTATATTTGTAGTACAATCCACGTATTCTCAATCGGCATGGCCTTCGGTTTCGTGGGCGAATTCAAGCAATATCTCATCTGTTTTATCCACCTCTGTGGTTGAATTAAGCGGACTGTATTGGAATAACGAAACAAAGAGGCTATTAGCAGTGGGTGATGCCGGATATTTTACTTCACTACAGTACAATGTTAGCACTGGACAATTTACAAAAATAGGCACAGCCCAAAACACAGATGGACCTGAAGGCATTACGCAAGTTAATACAAGTTCGAATGAATTTTTCACTATCGACGAAAACAGCTACGAAATCAGAAAGTATAGCTTTAATAACGTCTTTACAACCGTAACAAAGCTCAACTCGTGGAATTTGTTGGTTTCGCCATCGCCTATGACCGATACTGGAAATACTGGACCCGAAGGCATTTGCTTTGTCCCCGACTCGTACTTACAAAAAATTGGCTTTGTGAGCTCAGCTACTGGCCTTGCTTATACTTCGAAAAAAGGAATGGGAGGATTGTTGTTTATTGCACATCAGGATGGTGGATATGTGTGGTCATTCGATGTTAATCCTGCCGTAAATAACGACTTTGCTTATGTAGGAAAATACAAAACTAACCGTAGTGAAAGTTGCGATTTGTCATTCGATAATTCAACAGGGCTAATGTATATTTTGCACAACCTCGACGATAACTATCTGGAAGTTACCGACCTGAAAACAACTGTTTCGGGCAATGTATATACGCTCACTAAACAGAAAGAGTACTACATTCCCAATCCCACATCGGGAAGTACAAATATCGAAGGTTTTGCCATATCGCCTAAATATCCGCAGGAGGCAACTTTAGGAGCGTGGCTTTGTCGGGATGTAACTTCATCGACAGAAAAAGCCGATGCCTTGCGTTGGTTTAAACCTTACACTGCCGATGGAAATTCGATAGAAACTTCCATTCAAAACGTGTCTGAATCTTTGTACTTTAGATTAATTAGAACAAGGTTTGGATTTGATGTTGTTTTTGATGCGATACCAAAGTCAACTATTTTCTTGTACTCTATTAATGGAATTCTAATGCAAAAATTTAGAGCTGATCAAAAGATTTCTTTAGTTTTAAATCATGGTTTATACATTCTAAAATGTGGAAGTATTCTTCAGAAAATTACTTTTTACTAAAATATGAAATATTTACTTCATTCTTAATAATTATTATATAAATAACAGTCTCAAATTAAAATAAATGAATTATATTTGCAAACAATAACCATCTTATTCACTTAAAAATTAAATTATTATGAAACAAATTTTACTCACATTAGTGCTTGTGGTATCCACAACAATTTTCAGTCAAGTTAGAATTACAGAAGTAATGTCCAATAGTGGTACTGGAGGTACAGCTGATTGGATTGAATTAACGAATTTAGGAAGTACAGCAGTTGATATTACAGGTTGGAAGGTTGACGATAATAGTTTTCTTTTTACAGCCGCTTTGGATTTAACTGGCATTACTACTATACCTGCTGGCAAAAGTGTTATTTTTATGGAAACCGCAGCTCCTTTAACTGATATTCCTGCATTTAAAGCTTTCTGGGGTTCAAGCGTGAACAATATTACGGTAGGATCTTACACTGGTTCAGGTATTGGCTTATCATCAACTGGTGATGGTGCTGTTATTTTCAAAGCTGATCAAACTGAAGTAACAAGAGTTAGTTTTCCAACAGCAGCTAATACTTCAGGTAAATCTTTCTATTTCAGCTATAATGCTGATGGTTCTATTGTTGACAATGCTGTTGTTAGTGTTCAAGGTACTATAAACGGAACACTATCAAATCAAGTTACACTAACTTCGACTAATGCCTTAGGCAACATCGGCTCTCCTGGTACTGCTATAGTATTACCACTGAATGCAAGTACAATTAACCCAAGTATGAAACCTTGGCGTTTGGAAGGTCGTACTTTGAAGTTTGATGTTTTACCTACACAGAAAGTTGAAGTATATTCATTAACAGGCTTGAAAGTTTCAAGCCACGATTCCGCTCGCGAAATTAAATTAGAGATGAAACAAGGCATTTATATCCTGAAAGTAGATGGGAAGGCTACAAAAATTACTATTCGCTAATTTATTCTATAAAAACACACATTTAAAAGTCTGATACAATTCAACGTATCAGACTTTTTTTTAATTTGCACGCAAACGATAATTTCTATAACTTTGCAAAAATCAAATCGGACTCTTAACTCCCGTCATTTATCCCGATTTTTTTTATCGGGAGGGGCTAGGGGCAATATTAATATATGAATTATCAAGAAATTACATTGCAAGTTTGCGAAATAGCTCGTACTACAGGCAGTTTTATGGCCGAAGAACGCAAAACCTTCGACGACTCGAAAATTGAAGTAAAAGGCGTACACGATTTGGTGAGTTATGTGGATAAAACTGCTGAAATACGTATTATCGAAGCTTTGCAGAGTTTAATTCCCAGTGCTGGATTTATTGCCGAAGAAGGAACAAATGACAAACGAGGCGAACGCTTCAATTGGGTAATTGACCCATTGGATGGAACTACCAATTATATCCACGGTTTACCTATTTATTCAGTGAGTATAGCCTTGCTCGATAACAACGAACTCGTTTCAGGAGTTGTGTATGAAGTTGGTCACGACGAATGCTTTTATGCATGGAAAGGTGGTGGTGCATTTCTGAACGGAAAACCCATACGCGTCTCCACGCGTGCCGAAATAGGGAATGCCTTATTAGCTACAGGTTTTCCATATTCCGATTTTAGTCGGTTGGATTCGTACGTAGAAATGTTTAAATGGGCAATGACCAGTGCCCGAGGCATCCGTCGTTTGGGTTCAGCTGCGGCCGATTTGGCTTACGTGGCTTGCGGTAGGTTTGATGCATTTTGGGAATACGATTTGAAGCCTTGGGATGTAGCAGCTGGTTCGTTGATTGTAACCGAAGCTGGTGGCAAAGTAGCCGACTATAAAGGCGGTTCGGATTATTTGTTTGGAAAAGAAATTGTTGCTACTAACGGTTTCATTGAATTACCGCTTTAAATGCAATTAATAATTGTTATTTTTATTTGAGAGTTTGAACAAATAGATAGCAAATTTGATTTAATGCTGTAGTTTCTTTAAACTAAAATTGTAAATAGATAAATCGTAAATAATAATTTCAATGACTTTATACCCAAAATTAATTTTCGATGCACTGGAACATGTGCGTTATCCAGGAACTGGAAAAGATATCGTTTCGTCGGGCATGATAAAAGACGACTTACGTATTGATGGAAATAAAATATCGTTCACCTTGGTTTTCGAAAAAGCCAACGACCCGTTTGCCAAATCAGTAGTAAAAGCAGCCGAACAAGCCATATTGACTTACATAGGCGAAGATATTGATATTAAAGGCAATATAAGCATAGAAATGAAAGAAGCTCCCAAACCAAAAGTGGTTTCGATACTTCCTGAAGTGAAAAATATTATTGCTGTTTTCTCAGGTAAAGGTGGTGTTGGAAAATCAACTGTTTCGTCGAATTTAGCCATTTCGTTAGCTGCATTGGGCTATAAAGTGGGTTTGCTCGATGCCGATATTCATGGCCCATCAATGCCTAAAATGTTTGGAGTTGAAGATGCTCGTCCGGAGATGGAGGATATTGATGGCAAACAATGCTTAATCCCTATCGAAAAGTACGGTGTAAAAATGCTTTCGATAGGATTTTTTGTAGACCCTAATAATGCGCTTGTATGGCGTGGAAGTATGGCAAGCAATGCACTAAAACAATTAATTACCGATGCCTATTGGGGTGAATTAGATTTCTTCATTATGGATTTACCACCAGGCACTGGCGACATACATCTTACATTAGTTCAAACGCTTGGTATTACTGGTGCCGTAATTGTTACTACACCTCAGGACGTAGCTTTGGCCGATGCTCGTAAAGGAGCGAATATGTTTACCAACGAAAAAGTGAATGTTCCCGTTTTGGGATTAATCGAAAATATGGCATGGTTTACACCTGCCGAATTGCCCGAGAATAAATACTATATTTTTGGCAAAGATGGTGGAAAACGATTGGCCGCAGAGTTAAATGTTCCCTTACTCGGACAAATCCCTATAGTTCAAAGCATTCGTGAGCATGGCGATGCTGGGCGACCTATTGCTTGTGACGATGATACTGTATCGGGAGCTGCATTCAGACAGTTGGCCATTAAAGTAGTGGAATGTATTGATGATCGTAATCGAAATCAGGCAGCTACTAAAAAAGTGGAAATGAAAAACTAATAACTTTACACAGGTTTAGTTCTTTGTTTTTATAAGCTAAAATTTTCATTCTATTCATGGAAAAACACCTTCACATTATAGCATTCGACATACCTTATCCTCCAAATTATGGCGGTGCTATTGATGTGTTTTTCAGGATAAAAGCATTAAGTGAAAGTGGAGTTAAAATCATTCTTCATTGTTTTGAGTACAATCGGAAGCGGGCTGCGGAGCTTGACAATTTATGTGTTCAAGTAATTTATTATAAGCGTAATACATCGTTATTGAGTCATTTAAGTCTGTTGCCTTACACCGTAAAAAGCAGAAAAAATGCAGCTCTAATTGCAAATCTCAAAAAGGATAATTATCCCATTTTGTTTGATGGATTAATGTGTTGTTATTACTTGGGTGCAAGTGAATTGCGAGGCAGGATGAAGATTTACCGCGAAGCCAATATAGAGCATCATTATTATTTCGAATTGTATAAAGCTACGCCCTTAGGATCCAGCAAATTGTATTACCTAACCGAATCGTTTAAGTTTTGGATTTTCGAAAAACAATTACACCAAGCGCAACAGATATTTGCTATTTCGGAGGTTGATAAAACCTATTATGCTACTACATTTCCAACAGCTCAAGTGAATTTTATTCCTTGCTTCCATGGAAACAATGCTATTTCAATTGACTGTAGTCAAGGTGATTACTTACTCTACCACGGTAATTTATCGGTACCCGAAAACGAAAAATCGGCTATTTATCTTTGCCAGCAGGTTTTTTCGAAACTATCATATAAATGTATTATAACGGGGATGAATCCTTCGGAGAAACTACAAAAAACAGCCTTACAATTCCCCAATATTAAGCTTATTGCAAATCCTGGCAATGATGAATTAAAAACACTAGTTACACATGCACAAGTGAATGTTTTGATTACATTTCAGAGCACTGGCCTCAAAATTAAGTTGATCAATACTCTTTTTTCCGGAAAGCATGTCGTAGCAAATGATAAAATGGTGGCTGGCAGTGGGCTGGAAGCAATTTGTCACATTGCATCAACGCCCGAATTACAAATCGAAAAATGCAATGAACTTATGCAACAGCCATTCAATCAGTCAGAGATTGAAAAACGAACATTGCTTTTAATCCCCAATTTTTCAAATAAATATCTAGCTGATAGGATTATTGAATTGGTATAATTTGATCAACACTTGCTGTTTTTCAATGACAAGTTGTCAGTTGCTAATCTCTGTTATCTGTCATTAAGGGCAGAAAGTGCTTTTGGCATAAATTCTGATAAAACAATACGGCTGAAATTTGAAACATCTCAGTCATCAAAAAAAATCAATTAATAAATTATAAATACAAATTAAGTATGAACATTAAACCATTAGCCGACCGTGTGTTGGTAAAACCGGTTGCGGCAGAACAAAAAACAGTAAGTGGAATTATTATTCCTGATTCGGCAAAAGAAAAACCACTTAAAGGCGAAGTATTGGCTGTAGGAAATGGCACCAAAGACGAAGACATGGTAGTTGCCGTTGGTAACAATGTGTTATTTGGCAAATATGCAGGAACTGAATTGGAGTGGGAAGGTGAAAAATACCTGATTATGCGCCAATCGGATATTTTGGCGATTGTATAATTAGATTTCAGAAACAAGATTCAAGAACCAAGACAATTTCTTGAAATAGTAAATAGTAAATGATAAAATAGTAAATATAAAATTATGAGCAAAGAAATTTTATTCAATATTGATGCCCGCGATCAACTTAAAAAAGGAGTTGATAGCTTGGCTAATGCTGTAAAAGTAACGCTTGGGCCTAAAGGTCGTAATGTAATTATCGAGAAAAAATTTGGTGCACCTCACATTACCAAAGATGGAGTAACAGTAGCCAAAGAAATTGAATTGGAAGATGCATTCCAAAATTTGGGCGCACAATTGGTTAAAGAAGTAGCTTCGAAAACTGGCGATGATGCTGGTGATGGTACAACTACTGCAACTGTGTTGGCACAATCAATAGTAGGTGTAGGTTTGAAAAACGTAACGGCTGGTGCAAATCCAATGGACTTAAAACGTGGTATCGACAAAGCTGTGATTCAGGTTGTTAAAAGTATTGCTGCTCAAGCTAAATTAGTTGGCGATGACTATGATAAAATTCAACAAGTAGCAACCATTTCGGCCAATAACGACGAAGAAATTGGAAAACTAATTGCCGATGCTATGCGTAAAGTATCGAAAGATGGCGTTATAACTATCGAAGAAGCAAAAGGAACGGATACTACCATTGATGTGGTTGAAGGTATGCAATTCGACCGTGGTTATATTTCGGCTTATTTTGTTACCAACACCGAGAAAATGGAAGTGGAAATGGATAAACCGTATGTACTTATCTACGACAAAAAAATATCGAACCTCAAAGAATTACTTCCAGTATTGGAGCCAGCTGTGCAGTCTGGTCGTCCTTTATTAATTATTGCTGAAGATGTTGATAGCGAAGCGTTGACTACATTGGTGGTTAACCGTTTGCGTGCTCAGCTTAAAATTTGTGCTGTAAAAGCACCTGGTTTTGGCGACCGTCGCAAAGAAATGTTGGAAGACATTGCAGTATTAACTGGTGGTGTGGTTATTTCGGAAGAAAAAGGCATAACATTGGAACAAGCTACAATTGAAATGCTTGGAACGTCCGAAAAAATTACGGTTAATAAAGACAACACAGTGATTGTAAACGGTGCCGGAGCAAAAGAAAATATTGCGAACCGTGTAGCACAAATCAAATCGCAAATTGCAACTACAACTTCGGATTACG
The DNA here is from genome assembly GCA_903912795.1 of uncultured Bacteroidales bacterium. GTDB lineage: Bacteria > Bacteroidota > Bacteroidia > Bacteroidales > Paludibacteraceae > Paludibacter. The sequence goes on along the minus strand of CAIWIS010000097.1, from coordinate 1,552 downwards.
ACCGCGAAAAACTTCAAGAGCGCTTGGCTAAATTAGCAGGAGGTGTAGCAGTACTTTATGTTGGTGCAGCTTCGGAAGTAGAAATGAAAGAAAAGAAAGACCGTGTGGATGATGCATTGAGTGCAACTCGTGCTGCTATCGAAGAAGGTATTGTTCCTGGCGGTGGAGTAGCATACATTCGTGCTATTGATTCGTTGAGTCAAGTAAAAGCAGCCAACGAAGATGAGTCAATAGGTGTTGATATTGTAAAACGTGCTATCGAAGAACCATTGCGTCAGATTGTGTTTAATGCTGGCAAAGAAGGCGCTGTAGTTGTTCAAAAAGTACGCGAAGGCAAAGATGACTTTGGTTACAATGCTCGCACTGATGTGTACGAAAACTTTTTTGCAGCCGGTGTTGTTGACCCAGCTAAAGTTTGTCGCGTAGCGTTGGAAAATGCAGCTTCAATTGCTGGTATGTTCCTTACAACCGAATGCGTTATCACCGAAAAGAAAGAAGATAATCCAGCTCCACAAATGCCTATGGGTGGTGGAATGGGCGGCATGATGTAATTTTTACACATTGCCTTTTTATACAAAATAACCCCTTGCAAAATTAAATTGCAAGGGGTTATTTTATTAGATCTAAACCGGTGTTAGTTCATATTGTGTCGCGCATATTTTTTCGAAACAGCATCGTACAATGGTACCAAAAATCCATTTTGAAACCCACAAAGCAAGCAAACATTGCCTACGGGCGAAGCACTTTTCCAAACTAAATCCAATTGTTTGCCGTTGTATTGTACCTGTGTAACAAATTCCTTGGCTGTTTTAAATATCAATTCGTAATCTTGTGTCAGAAATTTAAGTTTCGAAATTGAGAAGTCTTCAATCTCGGTTTCTATACTGTAAACTGCATTTTCCACACATTCGGTTCGTAAATACACTGCATTCTCGACCATATTTGGCATAAAACTTTTTTCGGCTATAAACTGTGCAGCAGGTATTTTTCCTTTATAAATTTGTTTGTCGTCAATCAAAATTTCAATTTCGGAAATGTGGTCAGCTATTAATTGTGAGTGATGCATTACATCATTGTAGTGATAAAAATCTTCCCAGTTTGTAAAAATGGTTTTGTCCGAAGGCAAATAATTCCCTATAACCAGCTCAGCTGCAATGCCTTTGATTGTGATCTGTATTTTGCTCATTCCTATTAATTAAAGTAACGAACCAATATTCGACGTAAAGAGCTTAACAGCAATGGCTAATAAAATTATGCCAAAAAATTTACGTAGAATGTAAATGCCCCCTTCGCCAATTACTTTTTCAATTTTGGATGTGGATTTTAGCACAAAATAGACAAACAATAAATTGAGAACCAATGCAATAATAATGTTGATTGTATCGTACTCGGCTCTCAGCGATAGCAAGGTTGTGAACGATCCCGGCCCGGCAATAAGCGGAAATGCTAAAGGTACTATCGATGAACTACCTTCAGGACCTTTATTGCGAAAAATTTCAATATCGAGTATCATTTCAATAGCAAAAATAAATATCACCAATGCACCGGCAAC